>CAYWKY010000061.1:0-9739 GCA_964458915.1 uncultured Faecalibacterium sp. | reverse complement strand
GAACAGAGATAACCCCCCGGGCCAAAAAAAGATGTGTGAAGAAACATCGGTCCTTGGGGGTTATTTCATTTTATCTATCAGCTCACAGTCTGAGACGCAAGGCACTTGTGTCTTTTTTTATTGCAATGTTTTCCCTTGTGTGATATGATTATGACAAAAGGTTGTGAAAAAATGTATGATGTAATTCTTTTTGATTTAGATGGCACTTTAACCGATCCCGGTGTAGGTATAACTAATTCCGTTGCCTATGCTTTGGAAAGCTACGGCATTAAAACAGAAGACAAAAAATCTCTTTATAGCTTTATCGGGCCTCCCCTTAAGGATTCATTTATGAAATACTACGGTTTTTCAGAAAATCAGGCAATAGATGCTATAAAAGTGTACCGTGAATATTTTTCTGACAAAGGCATATTTGAAAACCAAGTCTATGACGGCATTAAAGAGCTTCTTGAAAAGCTTCACTTAGCCGGCAACAAAATAGTTCTCGCCACATCAAAGCCTGAGCAGTTTGCTGTCAGAATACTGGAGCATTTTGACCTTATTAAATATTTCACCTTAGTTGCAGGAGCATCTATGGACGAAAAGCGCAACAAAAAAGGTGATGTTATAAGCTACGCTTTGAAAAAAGGCGGTTTTGAAAAAGAAAAAGCCATAATGATAGGCGACAGAGAGCATGACATTATAGGTGCAAAGAAAAACGGTCTACCCTCAATCGGTGTGCTTTACGGCTACGGCAGTGAAGATGAACTAAAAAACGCCGGAGCAACCCATATAGCAAAAACAGTTGAGGATATATTATCATTCATATAAAGAAATAGGATAAAAAATGAAAATAATAGCACACATATACACAGATTTTAACACAAAATTCGGTTTGCCACGACAAAGTGGACTTGTTGAAGAAATAAAAGGCAAAATAGTTTTTGAAAAAGAGTACCGCAACGCTGACGCAGTTAGAGGACTGGAAGATTTCTCCCACATTTGGCTTATTTGGGAATTTTCCGAAAGCAAAAGAGACAGTTGGTCACCAACTGTCAGGCCTCCACTTTTAGGCGGTAACAAAAGAATAGGAGTCTTTGCTACTCGTTCACCCTTTAGACCTAATCCAATAGGACTTTCATGTCTTCGCCTTGAAAAGGTGGAAATAACGAAAAACGAGGGACCTGTGCTTTATGTCAGTGGCAGCGATTTAATGAACGGTACACCCATATATGACATTAAGCCTTATCTCCCCTATTGCGACAGCAAAGGTGATGCCACATCAGGCTTCACCGGCAATCTTCCGGAGAGAAGGCTTAATGTTAATGCTGAAAAGCTTCTTATGGAAAAAGTACCCGACGAAAAAAGAAGCGAACTTTTAGGTGTTCTCGCCGGTGACCCACGACCGTCATATCAAAACGACCCGGAAAGAATTTACGGTTTTACCTTTGCTGAATTTGAAGTGAAATTCAAAGTTGACGGCAAGGAACTGATGGTTATATCAATTGAGTAAAAAGCAAAAATAAGGAGCTGTAAAACTGATGCTTTGCAGCTCTATTAATTTGTCTTGTTCTATTCTTTTATTTTTTTGCGGGCTTTGCCCCACACCCCACGAGCTTTTGAAAAAGCTCGACCAAAACTTTGGTTGGGTGGGGGGGAAGTATGGTGGTTTCGAGCAAGCAAAACCTCTCCGTCATTTCATTTGCCCTTAAGGTAAATAAAATGACGGAGAGGTTTACAATAGCGGCGCAGCCCCACAATGTTTACACCGTAAACATATCGAGAAAGCGAAGCTCTCATATCGAGTTTGCATTAGCAAATATATCGAGTTCCGCAGGCAACATATCGACAAAAACACCACAATTGCTAATTGCACATTGCTAATTACTAATTGCTAATTTTTCCCGCCCTCAATTGCTAATTGCTAATTTTTATCCAAACCATAAGGGACAGGTACTTTTGTATTGTACCTGTCCCCTTATTAACTTTTCTCAGTCAATTAACTTATCAAATTATTCAAATATGCTCTTGAACATTCCAAGACCTGAAATTTTCATAACCTTACTTGCAATGTTTGAGCAGAATGTACCGCAAACCTTGTTGCCAATATCCATAAGATATGCGTCGATACCGAAAACCATATCCTCTTTCTTCTTCCACATACCGTTAATAATCCAGTCAACCATTTTGTTGCAATCTGTTGAAACCATATCCATTGCCTTTTGAGCCTTGTCTGTTGACTTAGACTGGTTGCGGAAAATGTCTGTCTTTGTAAAGCCGGGGCATACAAGACCGAAATAACACTTATCTCTGTGTTCTTCACGAACTGCATCTGTGAAGCTCTTAAGTGCTGCCTTACTTGCTGAGTAAACTGAAGTACCGGCAAGAGAGCAAAGAGCCGCAGAAGAAGCAACATTTACAATGCCTGCGCTTTCAGAACGCATAATAATAGGCATAAGCTCATTCATTGAATAAACAGATGAATAGAAGTTTATCTGCATTGCCTTGTCGATTTCTTCAAGAGTATAGTTCTCAAAGCGGTCGAATTTAGGAAGAATACCTGCGTTGTTAATAAGAATGTCAGGCTGAATACCCTGCTCTTCAATAGTTTTAGCGAATTCTACCCACTTTTCTTTAATTGAAACGTCAAATGTGTAATATGTGAACTTATAGCCTAATGAGCCAAGCTCTTCTTTTAAAGCAAGAAGTCTCTGCTCGTTTCTTGCAATGCCGATAACATTGCAACCGTGATCCTTAACAAGTCTTATAACAAGACCTTTACCGATGCCGCTTGAAGCACCTGAAACAATTACGGTTTTGTAGTCAAACCAACATTTTTGCATCTTTTACATCCTCCATATAATACCTTTTGTGTTTATTCCACACATAAAAGTAGTATATCATTTTCTGCACAGCAATTAATTAACAAATTATGAACGAACAGCCTTACAATAGACTTTTTATCAAATTTTCGCAATAATTATTCAGTGCATCAAAATCCATAGCCTCTATATATATTTTCTCCAGCTTATCGTGTACTTTTTTCGCCTCAACCAAAGCTGACATTGACTCAGCTGTCAACTCCTTAACAAGCCTGCGATTAAATCTTAGAGCTGTGGCGCAATTTGAAACCTCATCATAAAGAAATCTTTTTGCGTGAATTACTCTGTCGCACTCTATTTCAGTTTTATGAGCCGTTTTCAGGGTTACTATAGCCAGTTTCAGCTCAGGAATAATAATATGCTCACATTGCATTTTAGGCTTAAACGGACAATGGCAGAAAATTACATCATAGCCGTTTTTAACCGCAAACTCACCTATTCTGTCAGCAAGGATTGAAGATACGAGAGTATATTCATCGTCAATTCCTATTACCCGTGAGGCAAGAGCCGTAACAGTACCGTCAAGAAAAACAAGACCCTTTGGGGTTATTGCGCTAATAAAGCGTTTTCGTTTTGTACCGGGCGAATTTCCTTTCTTCTTAGGCATTTCCCTTGAAGCGAAGCGAACAGCAAAGCTGTCAATTTTATCTGTGTCAATATATTTATTCGTCATGCGAAGGCTTTCCTCGTTTATACTGCCTGCCGCCGCTAAATATTTTGCGCTGCGACGGTGATGAATTGAGTTTTCCAATGTTAGGCTGCGAATTTCCTCTTGGCGTGAAAAAAGCATTTCCCTATTCCAAAAAGCGCCGGTGTTTATAATATTCTCCGCTGCGCCGGGAAATTTAGGTTCAAGGATATGAGGTGATGTACCGTCAGCGACACTTATTCCCTTTTCCGGCAGAATTATTCCGTCAAGACTATCCGGATCGCTTGAGCAGTAGATTAGCTCATGCTCAAGATCATTTTTCAAAGCCATATCCCTAAGCTTTTTCATCAGCGTTGATTTTCCCGTACCCGGTCCACCTTTAATTATAAAAGGCTTACAGCTTTGATAAGGATTATACATTTCGTCAAAGAAGCTGACAAAGCCTTGTGGTGTGTTTGCGCCAAGAAAGCTACCATATGTTTTTGCCATAAAAAACCTCCAAAACAAGAAATAAATTAAGTTTTAACTCAATAACAGTTTATTCATTGGCAAAAACTTTGTCACCAAAAGCTAAAACATCTCTTAAAGAGAAATGGAGATTAGTGAAAAATTAGTGAAAAATTAGTGAAAATTAGTGTAAAAATAGTGAAATAATAGTGGAATAAATTTAGACTTTGTGATAGAATATATATAGTAATTATTAAGGAGAATCGTCTTATGATAAAGGTTAATTTGACAAACGATATATTAAAAAGAATATCAGCCATAGACGAAAACCGTTTTTCTTTAAGAGAGACTGCACTACCAAAAATGATAGTAAGCAAACTTAAAAAAAATTCAAAGAAAAAAAGTTCCTATGCTTCAAATAAAATTGAGGGCAATCCTTTAACACAGCAGCAAGCAAACGCAGCTATTGACTCAGACCCACACAAACATTTTCTAAAGCCTGAGCAGGAAATCAGAAACTACTATATAGCCCTGACCTTATTGGAAGAAAAGCTAAAAAACAAAGAAAAATTTTCTAAACAATTGATACTTGAAATTCAAGCGGCTGTTGAAAAGGGCGCTTCAAAGGAAAAAATCGGACTCCGAGGCGAAATGCCACCGGGAGTTTTGTTTGCCGTTTATGATTCTCAAAGTGGTGTAGCTGAATATATCCCCCCTGAATATTCGGATATTCCCACTCTTTTAGATGAGCTTGTAGACTATGTTAACACAACAGATGACCACCCGCTTATTATTGCCGCTACAGTACACTATCAGTTAGTTACCATTCATCCCTTTGAAGACGGCAATGGCAGAACAGCAAGACTCTTGTCCGGCTATATTCTTGATTATTACGGCTACGGCTTCAACGGTATTGGCTCGTTGGAGGAATATTTTGCCTATGATACCCAGGAATATTATTCCTGTCTTCAAATGAATCTTCCTGCCTTATATTATTCAGGCAGAGACAACCCACCTCACTCAGAAATTTGGTATGATTATTTTTTGAAAATGGTAGAGCTTTACTCCTCAAAGGTGTGCGAAATATCTCTAAGCTCATCGGAAAATGAGTTAGATATATCCTTATCTCACTTAAATATAAAAGAAAAAGACCTTTTGAAGTATTTGATAAGCAATAAATTTTTTTCATTCAAGCCTATTGACATAAGCAAACAAATCGGTGTTACCAACAAAACAGTTATTAACCGCTGTGCAAAGCTCGCTTCCAACGGATTTTTAATTCCTAACCTTGAAAAACAAAGAATCACATCATATTCACTAAGTGACTTTTCCAAATCAAATGCCAAGAATATCACAGGAAAACTCTAATTTATGTTTTTTCATTGATTTTAACGCTGTTTTGATGTATTATATTAAGGAACAAATAACCTCAAAGGAGAGAAAAGCAAATGATATGCCAAAGCATTAAAAAGCTTGTTAATTACGGCCTTGAAACAGGTCTTATAACAAAAGAAGACGAAATTTTCGCAAGAAACCGTATACTTGAAATACTTGACCTTGACGAATATACACCTTGTGACGAGGAATGTAAATGTGACAGCCTTGAAGAAACCTTAAAGGAGCTTTTAGATTTTGCTGTCGAAAAAGGACTTATTGACGATAACATCACTCATAGAGATCTTTTTGACACAAAACTTATGAGTGCTTTGGTACCAAGACCCAGCGAGGTTATTAATAAGTTTAATTCTCTTTATGAAAAGAGTCCTAAACAGGCAACAGATTATTATTATAAGCTCAGCCGTGACACTGACTATATTCGCCGCTATCGAATAGCAAAGGACCTTAAGTGGACAACAGACACTGACTACGGTACAATTGACATTACCGTCAACCTTTCAAAGCCGGAAAAAGACCCGAAAGCTATTGAAGCTGCAAAGAATGCACCCCAAAGCTCATATCCCAAGTGTATGCTTTGCGTGGAAAACGAAGGCTACCGTGGCAGAGGTAACCACCCGGCAAGACAAAACCACAGAATTATTCCCATTGAAATTGACGGCACAAAATGGGGATTTCAGTATTCACCCTATGTTTATTATAATGAGCATTGTATCGTTTTCAACTCGAAGCACACACCTATGGTTATAGACAAGGGTGCCTTTAAAAAGCTTTTTGATTTCGTTAAGCTGTTCCCCCATTATTTTGTCGGCTCAAACGCTGACTTACCTATTGTTGGTGGCTCAATTTTAGCTCATGAGCATTTCCAAGGTGGCGGATATGAGTTCGCCATGGCAAAGGCAGAATGTGAAGAGTACTTTAGTATCAAAGACTTTGAAGATGTGAGCGTGGGCATTGTTAAATGGCCTATGTCCGTCATCAGACTTCAAGGCGAAAACACAGATAAGCTTGTTGAATTAGGCGATATTATCCTTAAGAAGTGGAGAAGCTACACAGATGGAGACGCTTTCATTTTCGCTGAAACTGATGGTACCCCACACAACACAATAACACCTATAGCGAGAAAACGAGGAGATAAGTTTGAGCTTGATTTAGTTCTTCGCAACAATATTCGTACCTCGGAGCATCCCGATGGTGTTTATCACCCACATAAGGAGCTTCACAACATTAAAAAAGAAAACATTGGTCTTATTGAGGTTATGGGTCTTGCCGTACTTCCATCAAGACTTAAAAGTGAGCTTAAAGAAGTTTGCGATTGCATTATTTCAGGTGAAGATTTAGCTTCAAAAGAAAGCACCGCAAAACACGCTGAATGGGTCAATTCATTTAAGGATAATTACACATTCACAAAGGATAATGTTGATAAAATTATTAAAGACGAGACCGGCAAGGTCTTCCTCAAATGTTTAGAGCACGCAGGAGTATATAAGCGTGACGAAAAGGGCAAAGAAGCCTTTAGAAGATTTATTAGCTCCATATAAAAGCAGCAGCACCCATATTAAGGGTGCTGTCTTATTTATAATTTAGTTTTATCTTGCAAGAAGCTGAGCGATAATAGCCTTGAAGAAAAGCTCTATTTTGTCGAAAACTGTTTCGCTTACATCTTTATCCATATCCACAACTTTGCCTGTGGCTGCAATAACATCGCAGGAGTATTCGCAGTTATAATCAGTTATGAAATCAACCTCATAAACAAGAACGCCGTCGTCATAGTCTTTTTTTACTTCAATAAGCTTAACCTGATCCTCTGTGAAGCCAAAAGCTGCATAAGCTTTCTTGAGAGCCTCAGCTTGACCGATGTCTTTCTTTGCCTCACCGCTTCCGGTACCGGGAGTTGTAGGCTTAATCTTTTCAACATCCTTATCCTTTGAAAGGATCTTGCCGTCATTAGCTCTTACTTCATAATCAAATTCATAATAAACATCTGCGCCTTTAACAGCAAACTCTACATCATATTCTTTTACGCCTTTTTCATAATCGACCTCAGCTTTGATATAAAGAACATCAGCTGTAGTGTAGCCTGCGTCCTTAAGAGCAATTTCTTTTGCCTTGTCTGCTGTAATTCCTGCTGCAAAAGCTGTGATTGAGAGAGCTAATGCGATGATGAGTGATAATGTAGTTGACACTAATTTTTTAAGATTCTTTTTCATAGTTTTCCGCCTTTCTGTTTTTAGCAGTTGTCTCTGCATTTTGTTTTGTTTTGAAGTAACTCTTCCTTGTTACACCCATAGAATACACCTCAAAGATTAAAAAGCGATTAGAAAATTTAAGAAAAAATGACTTCCTTTAATTTTTTCAAAAGGAAGTCATTTTATTATTTATTGTTGTTTTGGCTTATTCAATAACAAATGTTGTTATACTGTTTTCTTTTAATTGGAAGGTGAAGCTTTTTCCCTCAAAGGTCATTTCGTCAATTTCTTTCCAATGTTCGCCATCTTTAATGCTGCCGCTTGTACGATAAGCCTTAAGGTGCTTAGCTTTTAAGTCCAGCTTTTCAAAAGCATAGGTCACATTAATTTTTTCATTTTTAGTGTTCATGGCTACAATGACAGCTCTTTTACTCTTTTTATCGTAAGAAGCAAGAGTATGCTTATCCCCTGTGTGTACTATAGTCATGCCCGGCCTTATGTAGCGAGTGAACTGACCGAAGGCATAGTATTTTTGTGTCAGATAAATTTCTTCTTTGTCTATGTCCGCAAAAGCAGTACCCCAATAGCCTTTATCTAAATCTGGAAGCTCAGGCAAATCAAGTCTGCCTTTGCTGTCAGGCACACGGGAAATATATGAAGCGATAATTTGCCATATTACCCAACCTGACGGTGACAAGGTGTTAATATCCTCTATTATTTTTTCGCCAAGCCAAAGCCCTGCACCCATTTCTCCGCTGTCTTCACCGCTAATATTGCTCCAATCGGTTTCGCTCATCCAAAGGTTTTTGCCTTTTTTAGCGCTGTACCTTGCCACACCGGGTGTAGCTTTTTCATAGGTGTGAGTGCTGACTCTGCCCACACATTCCATAGCTTCATCGCTCAACCTTTTTAAGGCGAAAAGCTGTCTTTTTGTGTTGGTTTCATCTGTTGCCGTAAGGATAATATCATTTAATTCTCTCTCTTTTAAAGCTTTAGCCGTCTCGATAATAAGGCTGCTTTGCATTTTGCCCGGTGAAATATGACAGCCCTCTTGCTTTTCGGAATAAGCTCTCCAATAATTTGTATATGGCTCATTCATTGCCGCAAGGCTTTTAATTTTTATTCCCATTTCCTTTTGAATAAAATCGCAAACCTTGGCAAGGTACATAGCGAAATCGGGAATTTTTGAAGCTTTAAGATTATTTGACAATGGATTTTTTCCGCCGCAGGAGCAACCGCTGACCGTCATAAAATAAGGCGCAGAGTTTGAAAAAGCCTCAACGAAAGCGTCTTCACCGGCCATTTTATAAGCTTCACTCAGCACCGCAAGCTGATTTTTATCCCCGGAAGAGTCGAAAATTTCCTTTTGGTTTTCGATTCTCACCCAGCCGGGAATTTCTGAGTCAGTGCGCTTAATGTGAGAGTGAGTCGGGTCATCGCCGCCACCGATATTATAGCGCATAATGTTTAAATTAAGACCCTCGTCGCTGAAAAACAGCCGAGCCGACTCCTTTGTCAGCTTTTCGGAAAAACCGACTCTGTGCGCCCACCAACAAAGGCTTGTTCCCCAACCCTCAAACACACCTGAGTTGGTTTTTGAAAGGTTATCTGAGGATATAATTATTTTTTTCATACTATTTTCTCCCAAATTTTTTTGCTTTACCTGACAAAAAGACCACGCTGTTTTGCGTGGCCTTTAATAACTTATGCTTTGTCAGCGCAACCGAGTACTGTCTCAATCTTGTGTGAAACAACACCCTCAATTGCATCTCTTGCAGGAGTGAGGTATTGTCTCGGATCGAAGTGCTTGGGATTCTCGCTGAAGTGCTTACGAACAGCAGCTGTCATAGCGATACGAATATCTGAGTCAACATTGATTTTGCAAACAGCCATTGATGCAGCCTCACGAAGCATATCTTCGGGGATACCAATAGCGTCGGGCATTTCACCGCCGTAAGCGTTGATTGTCTTAACATCGTCCTGGTTAACTGATGATGCACCGTGAAGAACGATGGGGAAGCCGGGAAGCTTTTCCTCAACAGCCTTAAGAATGTCGAAACGAAGCTGAGGCTTCTGACCGGGCTTAAACTTATATGCACCGTGGCTGGTACCAATAGCGATAGCAAGTGAGTCAACACCTGTTCTTGTTACGAAATCATAAACCTGATCCGGGTCTGTGAAGTGTGCGTCCTCTGCGC
>CAYWKY010000060.1:0-9879 GCA_964458915.1 uncultured Faecalibacterium sp. | reverse complement strand
TAAAACCAGTATAGTCATTTCGTTTCTCTTTACATTAAGTTAATCGTTTAAATATTCGCTGATGTCGAAGTCATCGTCTTCGACATAAGCGAATATTTAAACGATTAACTTAAAGAAAAGAGAAACGAAATGAATATACTTGTTTTAGGTGACGTTGTCAGCGATGCAGGCTGCGAATTTATAAGAAAAAAGCTTTCCGCCTTTAAAAAGCTTAAAGCCATAGATTTCACTATCGCAAACGCTGAAAACTCTGCTGCCGGCAACGGAATCACACCCTTTTCCGCAGAGCATCTTTTCACAAGCGGTGTTGACTTTCTAACAACAGGCAACCATGTTTTCAGACGCAAGGAGGTCTATGACTTTCTCGATGACTGCGAAAGTGTAATAAGGCCCTTCAACTTCAGTGCGTCTAATCCCGGCAAGGGCTACACTGTAGTTGATACCGGCTTTTATAAAATAGGCATTCTCAACCTTATGGGTACAATGTACATGGAGAATTTAGAAAACCCATTTCTTGCCGCCGACAGAGCCTTAAAAGAGCTTGAAAAAGAAACTAATATTATTTTAGTCGATTTTCACGCTGAGGCAACATCGGAAAAACAAGCTCTCGCCTATTATCTTGACGGCAGAATAAGTGCTTTTTTCGGCACTCACACTCATGTGCAAACAAACGACAACAGAATTTTGCCCGGCGGTACAGGGTACATAAGCGATTTGGGTATGTGCGGTGTTATTGACAGTGTATTAGGCGTTGACAAAAGTGTTGTCATAAATAAATTTATAAATAATATGCCTGCCTTTTTTAGCCAAGCAAAAGGCGAATGTATGATAAACGGCTGCATTTTCACCATTGACAGCAAAAACGGAAAATGCACCTCAACGGAAACAGTACGCTTTGAATAGGAGAAAAAAGATGAAAAAGCTTGTGTGTCTTTTAATATGTTTTTCGCTTCTTACAGTTGTTTTCACTTCTTGCGGTGACGATGAAACTGTAACAGGAGCCGATGAAACTACTGTCGAGGAGACTACCTTATCTCAACCGCTTCCCGAAAGAAAAATATCCTTAGGATACTATGAGGACAAATCTCTCAACCCATTTACAACAGACAGTCCCACAAACAAGAATCTTATGACTCTCGTTTATGATTCCCTGTTTATTCAAAGTGAAAATTACACAGTTGAACCTTTAATAGCCTTATCCTTTACTAACAACGACAAAATGCTGACTGTCACTCTTGACAGTGAAGCTGTTTTTTCCGACGGCAGCAGTGTAACCGCAGATGATGTTGTATACTCATTTAACGAGGCGAAAAAGAGTAAGCACTACAGAGGAAGGCTCGAAAACTTTTCTTCCGCCGCCGCAGGTGTTGACAGTGTAACCTTTAACCTTGTTACACCTAATATTTTCGCAGAAAACTGTTTGACCTTTCCCATTGTAAAAAGCTCAACAGCAGATAAAAAAATCCCAGTTGGCAGTGGCCGATACACCTTAGCGAAAAAAGACGGAGAATATCAGCTTATCGCCAACGAAAACAGTGTCAGACAAGAGGAAATGGCAACAAAAACTATTTCTCTTGTTCCCATAACCTCAGATAAAGGTGAGCTTTATCTTCTTCAAACAGGCGATCTTACTTACTTCTTCGACGACATGACCGACGGCGAATATATAAAAATCAGAGCTAACACCGTCCGAGTACCACTAAACAATATGGTATATCTTGGCATTAACTCGAAGACAAAAATACTCGCCAATAAAAACATCAAAAACGCAATATGCTATGTTTTAGACAAAAACGCTTTATGTGACTCCGCCTACAGTGGAATTGCCACAGTGAGCGACATTCCGTTTAATCCCACTTGGCAATGTGTTGCCGATATTGAAACAAACAGCTATGAAACAAGCTCAGTTAAAGCCGAAGAACTGCTGGAAAAAAGCGGTTATAAATTTGAATACAGCACCAACAAGTATCGCTCGAAAAACTTTAAATTCTTAGAGCTGACTCTTATTGTTAACTCTGAAAACTCCTCAAAGCTTAAATGCGCCGAGGCTATAGCTAAAAGCCTTAAATCAATCGGAATTAAGGTAACGCTGAAAAAACTGAGCTACAGCGAATATGTTTCCGCATTGTCTAAGGGTGAATATGACCTTTATGTGGGCGAAATTAAGCTTACACCGGATATGAGTCTTACCCCATTTTTCGGCGAAAACTCCGATGTCAATTACGGCATCGACACTTCATCAGCAACAGCCACGGCTTATTACGACTTTATAAGCGGAAAAATAGATATTTCAACATTTATACAGGTTTTCTCTCTCGAAAAGCCTTTTATCCCCTTGCTTTTCAGAGACGGTGTTGCCTATTATTCAAGAGAGCTGACATATGAGGACAGCATAAATGAATACGAGCCTTTCCGCAATATTTATTCATGGAGTGTAGCACAGTGAAAAGCAATGAATTTGCGCTGAAATATATAAAAGGTGTTGGCGAAAAAAGGGAAGAAATGCTGAAAAAGCTGGGCATAAATACCCTTTATGAGCTTGTGCATTTTTATCCGAGAACCTATTTGGATTTTTCACAGCTGACCGATATTGTTTCTATTGTACCCGACACAGTTTGTGCTTTCAGCGCCGTTGTCGGCTATGACCCTACAGAGCATCACATAAAAAAAGGCATGACTCTTTATAAAACTCTTGTCACTGACGGTGTTGCAGGGGTACATATAACAATATTTAACAGTAGATTTCTCGCTGACAGCTTAAAACAAGGGCAAGAGTATATTTTTTACGGCAAGGTCACTGCACAAAACGGTTCACTTGAAATGGCAAATCCTATTGTCGAGCCTATTGAAAACGGCTGTGCTATGAGACCGATTTATCCTCTGACTGCGGGTCTTACATCTAAAACTTTAGCTAAAATTATGGAGAACGCTTTGAATATATATTTTTCCGAAGACGCTCCCCCCGCTATTCCCGATAAAATTCGCAGTGAATACAGTCTCGCCCATGAGCAGTTTGCTTTGAGAACAATACATTCGCCTAAAAACACAGGCGATCTTGACACAGCTAAACGCAGCTTAATTTTTGAGGAGCTTCTCACTCTTCAAACGGGTATGAGACGACTTAAAACCCACAGAAAAAACAAAAGCTCTTTAATAATAAAAGAAGATTATAGCTCTGAGTTTATTTCCGGCTTGCCTTTCACTCTGACAAAGGCTCAAACCAAAGTCATATCCGAGTGTATTAGAGACATGACAAGCGGCAAGCCTATGAACAGGCTCATTCAAGGTGATGTTGGCAGCGGTAAAACCGTTGTTGCTGCCTGCCTTATCTATACGGCGGCAAAAAACGGCATACAAAGCGCCCTCATGGCACCCACAGAGATTCTCGCAAACCAGCATTATGAAACCCTTTTAAAGCTTACTGAGGGGTCAGATATAAAAATCGAGCTACTCACCGGCTCTATGACGCCAAAGAAAAAGTCTCAAGCAAAAGAGCGTTTAAAAAACGGCACTTCACTTCTTGCGGTGGGTACTCATGCCCTTTTGACACAGGACACTGTTTTTGAAAACTTAGGTCTTATTGTCACCGACGAGCAACATCGCTTCGGTGTTAATCAAAGGGGGATTCTGTCGTCAAAGGGTAATAATCCTCACACCCTTGTTATGAGTGCAACACCTATTCCTCGCACTCTTTCTCTTATTATATATGGCGACCTTGATGTCAGCATTATTGACGAATTGCCTAAGGGCAGGCAAAAAATTTCCACCTATGCCGTTGATACCTCCTACAGAAAAAGGATATATGCCTTTATTAAAAAGCATCTTGACATGGGCTTGCAGGCATACATAGTTTGTCCTGCCGTTGAAGAAAGCGAAAGCGGTATTGCTTCAGCGGTTGAATATTCCCACGACCTTAGTGAAACTGAGTTTTCCGATTACACGTTGGGGCTACTCCACGGCAAAATGAAGGGCAAGGAAAAAGAAAAGGTTATGTCCGAATTCGCCTCAGGTGAAATTCAGCTTTTGGTGTCAACAACAGTTATCGAGGTTGGCGTTGATGTACCTAACGCAGCTGTTATGGTTATTGAAAACGCTGAAAGCTTCGGACTCTCACAGCTTCATCAGCTTCGCGGCAGAGTCGGCAGAGGCAGCGCAAAATCATATTGCGTACTAATAAGCGACAACATGAACGACAGCGTTAAGTCTCGCCTTGACATTATGTGTAAAACCAACGATGGCTTTATGATTGCAGATAAAGACCTTGAATTGAGAGGTCCCGGTGACTTTTTCGGCTCTCGCCAGCACGGTTTGCCTGAGCTAAAAATCGCTTCACTGACAGAAAACATGGATATTGTGCGTGAAACCGCCACAGCATCTCAAACAATATTAGCCGATGACCCTTTACTGCGAAAGGATGAAAACCTGGGACTTCGTCTTGCGGTAAGAAGACTTTTCGGCGACAAAAATAAACACATAAGCTTAAATTAAGAAAGGAATAATATTATGGAAAAAATTGCAAGCTTTACAATCGATCACACAATTCTCCCCAAGGGTATGTATCTTTCAAGAACCGATGCCAACACTATAACATACGACATAAGAACCAGAAGACCAAATGTTGAACAGGTTATGGAAAATGGCGCAATTCACACCTTAGAGCATCTTTTTGCAACCTATGTCAGAAATTCAGATGTAGCAGATAAAATTGTTTATTTTGGTCCTATGGGCTGTAGAACCGGCTTTTATTTCATAACTCTTGACACACTTTCAAAAACCGACGCAATTACACTGACTAAAAACGCTCTCGCTTTCTGTGCAGCTTTTGAAGGCGAAGTTCCCGGTGTATCCCCCGAAGAATGCGGCAACTACCGTGACCACAATTTAGCTTTAGCAAAACAAGAAGCCGCCGCTATGTGTCAGGTACTTGAAAGTTGGAGCGAGGATAAACTGATTTATCCCACAAAATAACAAACCGTTAAACCTATGGAAAGGAGGCCAAAGCGTGGAAAAGGATATTTTCGGAGAATATATTCCGGAAAAAATCGAGTATAAAAAATACGACGGACAAGATGCCGTCGAAATAGTTATACCCACCGAGGTCAACCTTTCCTTTAAAGAAAAGGAAAAAAGCAGCTTTTCATTGACACCGGCAATTAACAAATTTCTTGATTTCACCGAAAATCTCGGTGAGCTTTATGTTGGAATCTTAGCCACAATTGCCGTAAAGCTTCTGCCGATTTTAGTTTTCCCATTAAAAATGGCTTTCAAGCTTTTTAAGGGAGTATACTACTGCATAAAAAAGCTTCGTGATAAAAATTTAAGGCAGCGACTTCATTCCTCAAAGCAGTTTAATCAGGATATAAAACATCTTCGCATAATGACTATGAAGCAGGAGGACGAAAACAAAACCGCCTATTTTATAAGAGAGCTGAAAAAATATATCCTCAGCTATTTGCCTGAGGAAAAGCAGATAATTAAACATTCTCTAAGCTATGTTTTCCCTCTTTGCGTTATTGTGGTTGCGATTTTTTTATTTCTCAGCCAAAGCAACAAAATTTTCGCCTTAAAGGTTATGCACGGTGAGACAACTATCGGATATGTTGAAAATCAGCAGGTATATAACGATAGTAAAAACAAGATTTCCGCCATGCTGTCAGATAAAAGCGAATGTAGTCGTCTGCTTTGTGAGGTTTCACTTTCTCTTGAAAGAATTGAACCAGCCTATTTAAGCAATGCGGATATGATAAGTGAAGCTGTACTCGCCTGCTCTGATTCAACATATAAAAGAGCCTGCGGAATATATATAGACGGTAGCTTTTTGTGCGCCGTAGCTAACGAAAGCGACGCAATAAGCGTATTTAACGCTTTGCTTGAGCCTTATGAAAAAGGAGCTGACAGCAAAACATCTGTCGGTTTTGTTGAGGAAATCGAGTATATTCAAGGCTACTATCCGGAAAACAGCTCATCTCTTTGGGATAGCGCACAGCTTAAGGAATATCTCAGCGGCGATAATTCACCGGTTAGAGTTAAGGTTATGAAAACAAGAACCAAAACCCAAACGCTGAAATATGAAACGGTTAAGAAAAATTCCTCAACTCTTTATAAGGGTACTAAAAAAACAGCTCAAAAGGGCAAAAACGGCAAGGTTAAGGTCACAGAGTTAGTAACATATATTGACTCAAAAAAATCCTATACCGGCGTTGTTTCTGAGGTTGTTATAAAAGAACCCACTGATGAAATAATTCTTATCGGCACTAAATCAAACTCCTCATCTAACGCTTACACTCCCTCTAAAAGCTTTATTTGGCCAACAAAGGGAGCAACCGCAATTTCATCATATTACGGTTACAGAAGTGCGAGCATTTCCGGCTGGTCTTTCCATGGCGGTATTGATATAGTTCTCGGTTATGGCAGTTCGGCAGGTATACCTGTTGTTGCTTCCGCGTCGGGTACTGTTGTAACAGCCTATAGCGGTTGGCGAGGATACGGTCACACTGTTGTCATAGACCACGGAAACGGCATAAAGACACGATACGCTCATATGTACCCCGGCTCAATAGCTGTCAGAGTTGGGCAAAAAGTATATCAAGGTCAGCAGATTGGACGAATAGGCTCAACAGGCAACTCCACAGGTCCTCATTTGCATTTTGAGGTACTTGTCGGCGGCAATAAGGTAAATCCCCTGCCCTATATCAGATAGCTTTAAATGGCTAAAAATGCAAAAAATAAAAGGGTTTCTTTCGGCTGAAAAGTTAAAAGAAACCCTTTAAGTATAAAAAACTGATAAAACTCAGCCAAGATTTTATCATTGCTTAAGCTTTAATTCCACAGATTTTTATAAGTAGCTGTAAAAAACACCATTTTTACAACTACTTATTTTTTTAAATTGTCTTGACAAAGGAAAAAAGTGGGATATAATATATATTAGCACTCAGATGTGTCGAGTGCTAAAAATTAGCAATATCAATTTAAGGAGTAATAATCATGGACAAAAGACAGTTTAAAGCAGAAAGTAAAAAACTCATGGATATGATGATTAACTCAATCTATACCCATAAAGATATTTTTCTCAGAGAGCTTATCTCAAACGCAAGCGACGCACTTGACAAGCGCTATTATAACGCTATGGCAAACGGTGAAAGCGGTGTAAGCCGTGATGAATATAAAATTACACTTGTTGCTGACAAGGAAAACCGAACACTCACAATCAGCGATAACGGTTGTGGAATGAGCGAGGAAGAGCTTGAAAACAACCTTGGTACAATCGCTAAAAGCGGATCATATGACTTTAAAAACGACCTTCAAAAGGACAGCGATGTTGAAATTATCGGTCAATTCGGTGTTGGCTTCTACTCAGCATTTATGGTTAGCGAAAAGGTTAGCGTGCTTTCAAGAACTCACGACAGCGACAAGGCATATCTTTGGGAAAGCGAAGGTGTTGACGGCTACACTGTAACTCAAGCTCAAAAGGACGAAGCCGGTACTGTTATCACTTTAAAAATCAAAGAAAACACAGAGAACGAAAACTACGACCAATATCTTGACCAATATGCCCTTAAGGATATTGTCGGCAAATATTCTGACTACATTCGCTACCCCATTATGATGGAAATGACAAGAACCGAGCTTAAGGAAGGCAGCGAGGACGAGTACGAAACAATTAACGAAGACACACAGCTCAACTCAATGGTACCCCTTTGGAGAAAGTCAAAAAGCGAAATCAAGCAAGAAGAATATAACGAATTTTATCAGTCGAAATTCTATGATTTTCAAGCTCCCCTTAAGACTATCCACTCAAAAACCGAGGGTCAAATTTCATATGATGCCTTGCTTTATATCCCCTCACACGCTCCCTTTGATTTCTACTCAAAGGATTATGAAAAGGGCTTACAGCTTTACTCAAACGGCGTTATGATTATGGATAAGTGCAGCGAGCTTCTCCCCGATTATTTCAGCTTTGTTAAGGGTCTTGTGGACTCTGCTGACTTATCCTTGAATATTTCAAGAGAAACACTTCAGCACGACCATATTCTTAAAATCATTGCAAAGAATATTGAAAAGAAAATCAAAAATGAGCTTGCAAAACTGCTTAAGGACAATCGTGAGGATTATATAAAGTTCTACGAAACCTTTGGAGTGCAGCTTAAATATGGTGTTTACAGCGACTATGGCGCACACAAGGAAACACTTCAAGATTTGATTATGTTCCACTCATCAAGCGAGAATAAGCTTGTGACTCTCAGCGAATATGTTGACAGAATGAAGGAAGATCAAAAAACTATTTACTACGCTTGCGGTGAAACAGTTGATAAAATTGATATGCTGCCTCAAAGCGAAGCTGTTAAGGGTAAAGGCTACGAGATACTTTATCTTACAGATGATGTTGACGAGTTTGCTCTTCAGATGTTGGTACAATATAAAGAGAAGACCTTCACCAACATTTGCGCCGGCAATCTCGACTTAGACAACGAGGACGAAAAGGAAGCTATCAACAAGGAAAATGAAGAGACTAAGGAGCTTCGTGACTTCCTTAAAGAGAGCATTGGCGATTCAGTCAGCGAGGTTCGTTTTACAACAAAGCTTCAAAAGCACCCGGTGTGCCTTACAAGTGAGGGTATGCTCTCTCTCGAAATGGAAAAGGTAC
Source organism: uncultured Faecalibacterium sp. (assembly GCA_964458915.1). Classification (GTDB taxonomy): domain Bacteria; phylum Bacillota; class Clostridia; order Oscillospirales; family Acutalibacteraceae; genus UBA6857. Next base: position 1,235 of record CAYWKY010000060.1, on the reverse strand, counting down.
TTTCAGCAATGCCCGGCTCAAAGGGTGCAAAGGCAACCCTTGTGCTTGAAATCAACAAAAATCACCCGGTTGCTGAAAAAATCAAAAAGCTTTATGAAAGCGATAAGGACACTGCCGCAAAATACGCAAAGATTCTTTACGCTCAAGGCTGCCTCATTGCAGGAAAAGCTATTGACTCCCCCACTGAGCTTTGCGATATGATTTGCGAGCTTATGTAAAATATTATCAATATCCCTTGACAAAAGCTCACTATGGTGATATATATTACTCAGTAAATTTATCCACTGAAAGGAGCGAAACAGGAATGATTTATAGCTGTGATGTTTGTGGCTGGGAATATGATGAAAACGAAGGCTTGCCTGAGTTTGAAATCGAACCCGGAACTGCATTTGAGGATTTACCCGATGATTTCGAGTGTCCACATTGTGCACAGGGAAAAGACAACTTTTCGCTCTGCGAATGAAATTTAATATGACAGAAGACGGCTTCAGTGAGGCCGTCTTTTTTGGTACGCGCTACAGTGAGGCAGCGAGGGAAAGAAATATGCCGCCTAAAAAATTCACCCCGACAGATGATATAACTGACGGGGTGATGCGTTTTTAAAAAGGATAAGCATTCTTATTTTGGACTAAAAGTTCTAACGATTGAAAACTCACCGTATTGTATTGTTCCGTTGGATTCCTTGCGGTAGGCTCTGACTTTATAGTAATACTTTTTTCCTTTTGTGAGATTTTTGGCAGTGTACGATGTACCGCTAACATTGGCAAGCTTTTTAAAGCCAGAGGTGCTGCTTGTTGTGGAACAATAAACTTGATAACCTGTTACATTTATTAGTTTTTCCCATGTAAGTTTAACCGATGTTGAATCGATGGCTGTCAAGCTAAGATCTGTATTATTAATTGAACAAACATCGATATGCACAATATTTGAAAATTCGCCATATTGTATAGTACCGTCACTTTCCTTACGGTAGCCTCTAACTACATAAGTGTGGTTATTAGTCAGGTTATTGGCGGTATATGATGTACCGCTAACATTAGTAAGCTTTTTAAAATTAGATAAAGAACTTTTGGAATCTGTGGTGTAATAGATCTGATAACCGGTCACATTCTTTAGCTTTTTCCATGTAAGCTTACCTGATGCAAAACCAGTAACAGCCGAGTCAACGGTTGTTTTGCTAATTAATTTAACATCCAGTGTTACGTATTTACTATAAACATGCTTTGTGCCATCAT
>CAYWKY010000059.1:0-10036 GCA_964458915.1 uncultured Faecalibacterium sp. | reverse complement strand
AGAAGGTGGGTGGCATTTTGCCTAAAGCGATAGCCTTATCCGCGTTCACATAAGGCGCCCACTTTTGTTTTTTATATTTTTTACCGCCTAAAATGTGTCTTGTGTAAACACTGATAACAGAGCCATTATCCATATAAGGTACCGGTGATATTAGACCAACGGCATTAAATCTAAGCTTGAAGTCCTTTATGCCATATGCCCTTCTAAGCTCCTCACTAACAGAGAGCATTGCCGTATAAAATGCCAGCATACCTCCGGCTGAGTCACCTGTAAGACAAATGCTGCTTTTATCGCATGGGTAATTATCTAAATTTTCATATATCCAGGTTAGAGCCTTACTAATATCACGCAGTTGCTCGTCCGGTGTGGCGTTTGGGAAAAGTCTATAGCTCATATTAAACACCACGTTGCCTCTTTTGGCAAGGGTGAGACAATAGGGCTTATTAAGCTCCTTGTCGCCATACATCCAGCCGCCACCGTGAATATCAATAATAACGGGGAGCTTTTCCTGAGTACCCTCAGGATAATATACGTCAAGCTTGTGATATTTATTCAGATCATCAACATATCTGTGGTCATTACTCTCAAAAACTCCGTCCGGCATTGTAAGAGTAGCGATTCTTTTGTCGTCCTGTCTTTTTGTGTTGCCCCAAAAGGCTGCTAAAAATTTGTTTATCATAGCTTTTCTCCTTAAAAACATACGGCCGCATCAGCTGCGACCGCATTTAATATTATTAGACCGCAGTATAATTACTGAATCGGGGATTGTATTCCACCGCTTTGAGCCATAGCCTGAGCGAACATACCGGGCTTCTTTTCTTTTTTAGGCTTATAGGCAGGTGGGTTCTTAAGCTTTTTCTTAGCTTTTTTGCCGGATACAGAAGCAAGGTATCTGTTAACCTCAATTACCGGCGGAGCCATAGTCTCACTCATATAGTCAACACAACGAGCAAGTAATATCTGATCGTTATTAAGCTCACCTAAAATTGTTACTGCAATTAAGCTTTGTGTGTCGTTGGTACCGTCCTCATAAATTTCGTTAAGCACTTGGAAAAGCTTTTTCATAACTTGAGGCTCGTTCGCTTTTATAGCGTCGATAACCTTTTGTGTGCCATATTTTGTGAAGAACTCTTCGGCGAGGAACTCACCGTAAGCTGCGATATTCTCCTTGTAGTAAGGGCGAAGCTCCGGGAAAACAAGGCAAAGCTTACTTGCAAGAGTGTTTGGGTCATAGAATGAACCGTTTTTAACAGCTGTTTTTGAAACTGTTTGTGTTGCCTTTATTTGCTGAGCTTTTTTAGCTACAGGAGCCTTTGCACCAAACTTGTCATTAAGAGTTTCGGCGCAGTCGGCAACCACATATTTAACATCACGCTCGTCTGCGTTCTCATCAAAAAGAGATGAGGTGAGCTTTTTAGGTGTGTTTTCCGGCTCTTGCGAATTCTCGCCGGAGAAGATTGTGATTTTGCCGTCGGCAGCGCAAAAAGCTACAACACCTTTTTCACCTCTATATCTTGCCCATAAAGCACCGTCCTTTTCGTAAAGAACCTGATCGTCTTCATTTTTATAGGCTGAAAAGCCGAGCTTTTCAATATCAGCAGAAAGATTATCCAATATCTTTCTGAAATTTTCATTAACACTGCTCATAGGATAACTCCTTAAATAATTATTTTATGACAAAAGATTATATCATATTATTCTTCTATTATCGTTACACTTTAGAAAAAAACCTTTAATTTACCACTCTTTGATTATCTCAGGATTTTCAAAAATCTCGTCAAGTCTCTTTATAAAGGGCATAACATCAGCGAAGCCGCCAATTCTATGGTCAAACATAAGAGTGACGGGAAGCACCTTTTTAGTGCCGATGTCAACTACACCGTCTTCGTTTTTAAAGGCATACTCTCTGTCTCTTATACAGCCTATAGCCATAAGGAAAACCTGAGGATAAAGAAGGGGTGTATATGTTATGTCACCTGTTATTTTATCGTTGAGAGGGCCCCAGTTAGTCAGACAAACAGTACCCTCATTCATATCAATAGCTTCAAGGGATTCCGGGTCACGAGCCTCTTTTTTGAAAAGATCTGCGATTTTTGTGACCTTACCCTTACCGCAATAGCCTGAAACTACCTGAGCTATAGTTGAGGGAATCTGTCCCTTAAGAACGAATCCCACCATTCTCTGCTTAATAAGCTCAAAAAGCAAGCTGTCAATATTTGTCTTTTTAAGTCTTTCAATAATAGAGTCTGTTTGTGCAGCAATTTCCTTAAGGGATTTGTCTTCAATTGCTCTGACTTTAACTGTGAAAGTCTCTCCGCTTTCAAGGAAGACGGGCATTGCCACATCAATATGCTTTTTAATTATAAGTCTGCCACTGGTAGCCATATGATTATACTGAATATGTGCGTTAAGTCTGGGCGCAGCCTTAAGACCCTCAACAAGGACTCTCATCATAAGAGCGTTAAAGGATAAATGATAACCGCACTCACTTTTTATCTGCTTATAAACCTCAAGGAACTTTGTTATATCCGGCTCATAGGTGTAAGCCGGGCTTGGGATATTTCTTTGAGCGTTAACTAAAACATTACATGAAACTCTTGCTTTAAGATTGAAATATTCGACCTTATCTCCTTCTTCGGGGTTGCATAGCGCCCCCCTCATAAACTCTTTAAAATCCATTTTCGTACTTCCTTTTTAAATATAGTAGTGTGGGGCAATCCCGCCCCGGAAATATAAAAAATTGATGATACTTAATTTATTATACAACTTTTTTCACAAAAAGTAAATGACTTTTTTGCAATTATAACTGATGTTTGCGTCTTATAGAAATTTGTTAAAAAAATCACAGCATTTCTAACACAAAACTAAAGGACGAGTTTATTTTATCCCTCGTCCTTTATTATTAACTTAAAATATCTTTTGGTTTATCTGATTTTTGGCTGAGGTATAGGATCTGACAGCTTAACGAAGTCGATTTTTTCCATCTTTGTTCTTGGCAAAGCATCCATAAAGAATATCTTTCTGGGGCAAGCGTAAGCTTCAAGATTTTCTTTGCAGAACTTCATAAGCTTTTCTTCAGCTTCCTTTTCATCGGCTTCAGGGTCTTTAAGAGAAACAACAAGCTTAACATAGGGCTTTTCGTTTTCGTCGTAGCCTTGGCAAGCACAGGCCTCATTTATGTAGTCGAGGTCAACTATTTTTTCTTCAATCGTTGCAGGATAAATATTATATCCGGCAATGATAATTATTCTCTTTTTACGGCTTGTGAAAACAAGATGCCCGTCCTTATCGAGAAAGCCTACATCGCCTGTTCTAACCCAGTTCTTACCGTTTTCGTCGGTATAAATACCTGTTTCCTGAATAAAATCGTCCGGCAAGTAGCGATTCATCATTGTTTCACCGCTGACAACAACCTCGCCTATTTCGCCCATATTCAACTTATTGCAATCGTCATCCCAAATTTCGATTTCTGTGCCGAAAATAGGCACACCAACTGTTGTGGTTTTAGGTGAATCAATACCTGAGTTTGTGGTACAAACGGCGCACATTTCAGTCAAGCCGTAGCCTCTGCCAAGTCTTGCCTGTGAGCCTAAGGCAGCCACCTTAGTGTTAAAGAAATCTACAAACTCTGTGCTGACGAAGTCACCGCCAACTGAAAGAATACGAAGATTTTTTACGCCCTCATTTTCAAAGTTGGGAGCTTCAATCATTTTCTGGAACATCTTAGGTACGCCGAGAATTTCCATAACGCAATATTTTCTCACAAGCTCATTAGCTTGAATCGGGTCAAATTTGGGAATCATAATAGGTCTGTATGCGTTGCAAAGAGCGTAGTGCATAGCAACACCTAAGCCGTAAGCGTGAAAGCAGGGAAGCACACAAAGAGAATATGCGTTAGTGTAGTCGTGTGCCGGGTCAAGGGCATACATACTGTAAGCGAGGAAATTAAAGGAATAGTTAGAGTGTATAATAGTTTTGCTTCTTCCTGTGGTACCGCCGCCGTGAAGATAAATAGCGTCGTCCTTACCTGGATGCTCAATTGAGGGTACCTTAGGTAAATCCATAGCCATAATGTCAAGATAGCGATATACGTTTTCGCTTTCGGGAACGTGAGCGTTTTGCATTTCATTTCCCTTGGCATATTGATAAGCCACTGCGTCGCAGAAATCCGAGGTTGAACAAACAATCGTCATATATTTATCGATTATGTTTTTGTACCCTGCCGCAAAAAGGTCGAGCATAAATACACCTTTACTGTCGGTGTGCTTCATAATTTCCTCAAGCTGAGCAGCCGGTGTCAGCGGGTGAACAAAATTTGCCACAACACCCAGCTTTATTAAAGCGTAAAAGGCTGTAAAAGCGTGACCGCAAGTTGGCATAAAGGCTGTGAAAACATCGCCTTTTTTAATTCCCTTTGAAGAAAGAAATGCTGCCATTTTTTCAATGTCAGACAAAAGTCTTTCCATTGAGGTTTCGCTTTCAACAGGGCCGACAGGTGTAACAAAGGCAGTGTAGTTTTTACCTATATCCTTCGATATTCTTTCATAGCTCTTAAGCAGATAATCATAGCATGATTCATCTGTAGGCTTATGAAGATAGTTGTTCGCTGAAATTCTGTATTCTTGCATTTATATTTACTCCTTTGATGTTTTATAATACTTCGTAAACACTGTGGAGGATTATATATCAAAGAAGTTTGTGTGTCAATGTACTAAATTTCGCTTTGTGTTCAAATTGTTACGCAATGTGTCTTTTAGTAACACCTGTTGGAAGATTTTACAATTTGTTCACAATTTACAAGCGCATCTTTATTTTGTTTTAAGCTGTGTCAGAATTATATGTCCTATTGCTACTGCGCCTTTTGTAATATAGTTCTTCAAGTTGCCATAAATACCTGTCATGACCGGATTTTTTAAATCCTTTTCACTTTTATTGTCAGCCTTACCCTCTTTTGCTTTTACATTGTCGCCGTCAAAGGGTGACGCAACACTTTTGTCGCCTGAAGAAGCCACACAGCCGTCTGCAAAAGCGCAAATTTCGCTGAGCCTACTTTGGTCGGGTGTACCGCCGTCAAAGGCATATAAACCTAAAACAGCAGTTTCGCTACTACCGTTATATGACGGTGCAAGAGGCTTACCCTGAGCTGCAACTAAATTGTATGTGCCTAAAATTTCATCCTTTGCCCTGCCAAAATGGTGTCGTTGGTTTCCGTAATAAGTACCAAAAGGATTCATTCTAACGGTTTTATCTTTTTCAAGGCGCATAGGACAATGTGCCATGGAGCCTAAAACCTGTCTTGCGTTAGCAATAATTAAGCCCGTCTTTTCGTCGCTAAGTCCAACCATACCGGCGCTGAGCTGATGATTAAAGGAGGCTATCTCTTTGTTTTTAGCGTCGCACTCCGGGAAGCTTTGTGTTCTAAAGGAAGAAACATCATCCATAAAATTACGCTTAATTACACTTATGTCACCCTTTAGAGACGGAGTGATTTGGAAGGGCACTGCCTCATGCCACTGCATATCCGTATATCTGCCTAAGGATGAATTTTCTGTGGATATGGACACAAGCTCCGGTGTATAAGGATAATTGACCTCGGCTCTGACGAAAACTGCGTTTTTCACCGACGAAGTGAAGAAATCATAAACGAAGCTGCCACATTTTTCTTCCTTTGGAAGATGAATTTCGCCCACTAAGCGCACACCCTCTCCGGTACCGCCAACAGGGAGATAAGAAGCCGAAACGTTGTTGAAGTTATATCTTTTTCCGCCATAGGTGATAAAGCTTTGAAGAAATTCGTCTGTACCAAGCTTTTTGTCTTTATATTGTACCCAAGCAATTTTACCCTTTGGGCTAAAGGAAAAGCTCAACTCACCTGAGGATAATATGCCGTTAAAATGCGGCTTTTCTTTTTTGCCGTCGAAGCTGATTTCAATGTCATATTTGTCTTTGATTTCACTAAAGCTTAGCATAAGATAAATTGATGAGCCGTCTTTATTCATGCTAACTCCGGTGAAGGATTCTAAGTATTCCCCTTTAACATTGAGCAGCGACGCATCACTGAGCTTTTCTTTTAATTGTAACTGTAAACACTGCAAAGAGGTTCCGTTTGTGTTGTAAACTCTCAAGAGCTCACTTTTTGGCATTGCAGACTTTTCTTTTTCAATAACCTTCTCAGCCAAAGCTATAGCTGTTTTCTCTCTTTGAATATTCAGCACAGGCGTTGCAAGACCGAAGTGAGTTGTGGAAAGCAAAATTACTCTGTCATCAAAAGAGGGAGATTCCATATCTTTTTCAGCTGTCACCTTTGACATGGCTCTTGCTCTTTCAAGGCTTGTCCAAATTTTGCGGTTAAAGGGCTTTTCGCTCCATGAAGCATATCCTGTAAAGTTTCCGTCGGCAGTATCGTGAGTGAAATCAATTTCGCCAACTGCTTCGTGATTTTTAAGATAACCGCCCACTGTGTCAAAAACAACATATGGTAAGTCGGCAATCTCTTCAACAAGACCTTTTATGCCGTCTGTGTTGGCAATTTTTCCTGTGAGTGGACCTAAATCCATAGTTTCCCAGAACATTGAATCCGCATCCATATTTATAAAGATGAAAAGGTCTCTGTTAATAACTCCCTTTTCCTGCTTTTGTCTTAATTGTTTAACCCAAGCTCTGAGAGTACCTGCATCGCAAACATCGGAATTGCTGTAGGTAGGAATTACAGTCATGCTCTCATTTTTATATGTATATTTTAAGGGGTTAAAAGCATATTCATCGCAAAGCGGCGGTACAATAGTACGAAAAGCGTCAAAGGGTACACAGCTGTAATAAAGGCAAAGCGCCTTAACGTCCAGCTTATTATAAAGACTGACCTGTGAGGGAGTGAACATAACCTCCTGGGGTCTGACAATTTTTTCGCACTCACCGAAAATGTCACGAAGACCTGAGCCTGCTGAATTTGACACTGCAAGCTCAATACTTGCGGAAAACTCATCCTCAGTCATTGCCGACAGCGCACCGTTGTTATAGCCCATAATTATATTTTCGTCGCCGTACTTTTCAACTCTAAGCTTCATTTTCTCGATTATTTCCGGTGCGTACTCAGGAAGTATCTTTTCAAGAGAGAAGAAATTTTCGCTGTCCCATGTACCTTTTACCGGGATTCCTCTTTCATTGAAATCTGTAAGAATATCGAGAATTTTATTTATGATTCTAATGTCCGAGCCGAAACCGAAGCTATCGTTTGTGTCGCCTCTGTATGAATGATAGCAATTGACATGAAAGCCATATGCAACATGAATTTTGTTCTCTTTCATAATATCACCTTTTTTCTAAAGTTATAGGTATATATTAGCACAGATTTTGACTATTGTACAGATTAAATATAATTATTGTTTAATCGAGTGATTGCGTAATGCCATGAAATCACAAATAAATACGGATTTTATCCATGAGGTCGAGCTTTGCCCTCTCCGGCAGGCATACTTTTCTTATAAGAAAAGTATGCAAAATTAAACATATCTACACAAAAAACAGGTGACTATGTCCTGCGACACTAAATCACCTGTTTCCTTTATTTTTCATCCACAATTTTTATACTTTTACAAATTATAAATGATATAAATTATTGTTTTCATACTCCGGCTCACTTGTCAGATGTATGCCTAATTTTCTAAACATTGCTCTGTCCGTACTGGAAGGAATAACGGAAATATGAGCTTCGCAATCCTTTAAAAGCGGCAGACATGAAAGCACCTTAGCTGCATTTTCGTCTGTAGCTGCGCTAACCGAAAGAGCAACGAGTACCTCGTCCACATGAAGTCGAGGATTTTTACTGCCGAGATAGTTGACTTTAAGGTTTTGCACCGGCTCAATAAGACTTGAGGATAAAAGCAAAAGCTTATCGTCAAGACCTGCCAATGCCTTGAGTGCGTTTAGCACACAAGCCGAAGCACAGCCTAAAAGCTCTTTAGTTTTACCTGCCACTATTCTGCCGTCGTGCAACTCAATAGCTGCGGCAGGAGCACCGGTTTCTTTTTCAAGATCATTTGCCGTTTTAACAACAGCTCTGTCTTTAATGCTTATACCGGCCTTATTCATAAGCAACAAGATTTTTTCCGTCTCTTTAGATGTGTCTGCGCCGTGTCGAGCATCGCAAAGAGCATTATAGTATCTTCTGATAATTTCCTGATTTGCCGCATTGCAAACGACTTCATCATCTATAATACAGTTTCCTGCCATATTTACACCCATATCAGTCGGTGATTTATATGGTGATGAGCCATAAATTCTTGTGAATATAGCCTTAAGTACAGGGAAAATTTCCACATCACGGTTATAGTTAACTGTGGGCTTTCCGTATGCCTCTAAGTGGAAAGGGTCTATCATATTCATATCGTTAAGATCAGCTGTTGCGGCCTCATAAGCCAAATTTACAGGATGATTTAAAGGCAAATTCCAAATGGGGAAGGTCTCAAACTTAGCGTAGCCTGCGGCGATACCTTTAAGATGGTCGTGATAAAGCTGTGACAGACAAACTGCCATTTTACCGCTTCCGGGGCCGGGTGCAGTAACAACCACAATATTCCTGTCTGTTTCAACATATTCGTTTTTGCCATAGCCCTCATCGGAAACTATAAGGGGTACATTTGCGGGGTAGCCGGCAATTTTATAGTGAGTGAAAACCTTTATACCCAAAGCCTTAAGATTTTTCTTAAAGGTGTCTGCGGCACCCTGACCGTCATATTGAGTGATAACAACTGAACCTACATAAAGTCCGACACTTCTGAAAAGGTCAATAAGACGAAGCACCTCTTTGTCATAGGAAATATTAAGGTCACGCCTGAGTTTTTTCTCCTCAATGGCCTTTGCGCTAACAGCGATAACAATTTCCGCCTCATCCTTAAGCTGCAAAAGCATCTTAAGCTTACTGTCAGGCTCAAAGCCGGGCAGTACCCTTGCAGCATGGTGGTCGTCAAAAAGCTTGCCACCAAACTCAAGATAGAGCTTGTTGCCAAACTGGGAAAGACGTCTTCTAATATGCTCCGACTGTGTAGTGATATAGCGGTTATTGTCAAATCCAATCTTTTTCATAATTACACCCCTTTGAAAAACTACAAAAATAAATATACCATAAATGCAGATTTTTTTCAATAATAAAACTGTACATTCTTACGGCAATTATTGTATAATATTTGCACAAATAAAATGACAGGAGAAAACAAATGACTGACAAAGAGAGATATTACGCTAAGCTTTATAAAAAGGCAAATAAAATTTTAGATGATAAAACACCGCTTAAAAAAGATTGCGGCCTTGTGTGTGGTAAAGCCTGCTGTAAGGGCGACGAAAACACAGGAATGCTGCTTTTCCCTTTTGAAAAAACAAACTTTAAAGTTAAAGAAAATTGCGGTGTACGCCTTGCCGTATGTGACGGCAAATGCAAAAGAAATAACAGACCCCTTTCATGCAAAATTTTCCCCTTTTTCCCCTATGTGACGCCTGAGGGCAAAATTAAGGTTGTGCCTGATGTGAGAGGCAGAAGTATTTGCCCCATTGTGGCAAATTACAATGAAATAAAGCTTGACCGAGGCTTTTTATATAGAGTCAAAAAGCTTGGCAGACTTTTATATACAGATGAGCTTTGCAGAAAATTTTTAGAAGAGACCAGCCGTGAAATTGATTTTATTAATTCTATAACGGATTAAAGCCTTTGTGTCAACATATATCACCGGTATTTTAATAGCTTTCATGACAAGAGAAGATAAACTATTACTATATATATGCAAAGAAAACAAAGAGAAAGTGAGTTTTTTCTTATTTTATCAGCCGCTAAAAAGTTACAATTTCGTTACTATTCTTTACAAAAAGCTTTTGTAGTATTATAATACCTTCTGCGACAAAAATGGAATATAATAAAATTTTTTGAAAGGTAAAAATCATGAGTAAATCAAAAATTAAAGAAAATGAGCTTGTTAAAAAGACAAGCGTTGTTGAAATCGTCTTTTGGTGGGTGGCAAGAGCTTTTCTGCTTGTAGGCGTTTTCACC
>CAYWKY010000058.1:0-10263 GCA_964458915.1 uncultured Faecalibacterium sp. | reverse complement strand
TGGTTCTCTTGGCATAATGCCAAACTCGTGTTTTGCCATGCTTCATCACCTTTGTCAAATTTAGTTTGTTTTTATCAAGTAATTATTTTAACTGAATGGATATTTTAAAATGCCGCATATTAATTAAAGATGAGACTAATTTTTATGGTACTCTTTTTTGTAAGCACTTGGGAGAACACCTGTAACATCTTTAAAGGCTTTTGTGAATTTGCTTTGATTCTCATAGCCTACTTCACAGGCGACTTGTGAAATTGAAATGTTTTGAAGCAAAAGCTCCTTTGCCTGCTTAATGCGATATTCTTTCATATATCTCGCTATAGGTTGACCGAAGACTGTTTTAAATGTGGCTTTGAGAGTGGTTTGGTTGATATGAAATTTAGCCGACAGCTCATCAATAGAATAACGCTTTTTTATGTTTGAAGTTAAAAATGTGTGAATATCGTTCACCGTTTGAACATTTGAATCGTAACAGTGATTTTCTTCAAATATTTCTTCCTTCGGGCAGGCTACCTCCACCAACTGCTCAATCATTTCATGAAGCGCCTCAGAGCGCCGAGTTTTTGCTGCGGTATAATAGACTTCCTTTCCCTCTCGGCGGCTTATAATAAGACCGGCTGTTTTTAAAAGCTTCAAATGATGAGATACGGCAGGACTGCTTATGTCCAACAAGGACGAAAGGTTGACAACACATTCTTCGCAGTGACATAAAAGCCAAAAAATTTGAATACGATTGCTGTCACTGAGCATTTTAAAAATATCAGATACTACTGAAAATGTTTGTTCTTTTGGTACTCCGAGCTGCAGCTCCTTTGAAAGATGTCCATGATTATGAGGTAATTCTTTACTAAGCATTTATTTTTCCTCCTTTTTTACAATAATATTATACCATTTAGTTTTATGAAAGACAATATTAAGCTGGAAAATACTCCGTTTAGACATAAGAATGTTCCGAAAAGAAAGGTTTTAGCCCTGAGTGTTGACATTTGTTTAATGTTAAAATATACTTGACTTAACGATTAAAGAGTTGTTTAATCGAAAAGGAAACGGAGATGTTATCAATGAAAAAAACCTATAAAATTGAAGTCGATTGTGCCAACTGCGCCAACCTTATGGAGGATGCCGCAAAAAATACAAGCGGTGTTAAAAACGCAACAGTTAATTTTATGACACAAAAGATGATAGTTGAGTTTGAAGATGGTTCACAGCCGCAGACAGTTATGAATCAGGTTTATAAAAACTGCAAAAAGGTTGAAGACGATTGCGTGATTTATCTGTGATATACTTTCGATTATTCTGTTTAGCTTGACAGTTTAATCCTTTTATAAAGGGAGGTTTTTCACATGACTAAAAAGCAAAATAAAATTTTAATTAGAATTATTATAGCTGCAACGCTTATGATCTCCTTTATCTTTATTCCGATAGAGGGCATATTACGGTTTTTCCTGTACCTTATTCCGTATTTTGTAATAGGCTATGATATTTTGCTTAAGGCGTGGAAAGGAATAAAGAACAAAAAGGTTTTTGACGAGAATTTTTTAATGAGCGTGGCAACTATAGGCGCTATGATTATAGGTCTTGTTAAAACAGGCGATTATGCTGAGGGCATAGCTGTTATGCTCTTTTATCAAATTGGCGAGTGGTTTCAAAGCTACGCAGTTGGCAAAAGTCGCAAAAACATATGCGAGCTTATGGATATTCGCCCCGACTATGCCAATGTTGAAATTGAGGGTAAGCTACAGCAGGTTGACCCGGATGAGGTTGAGATTGGCTCTGTAATAGTTGTTCAGCCGGGAGAAAAGGTTCCAATTGACGGCGTTGTTACAGCGGGTACCTCAAGCCTTAACACAAGCGCACTCACCGGTGAAAGTCTCCCTCGTGATGTTAAGGTCGGTGACGAGATTGTCAGCGGTTGCATTAATATGACGGGCGTTTTAGAAATAAAGACAACTAAGGAATTTGGTGAATCAACAGTTTCAAAGGTTTTAGATTTAGTCGAAAACGCAAGCTCACTGAAATCAAAATCGGAAAACTTCATTTCAAGGTTTGCTAAAATATACACTCCCACCGTGTGTTACAGCGCTTTGGCTTTAGCCATAATTCCGCCTGTTGTGGGTCTGATTATAAATGGGGAATCTAACTGGAGCGAATGGCTGTACCGTGGCTTAAGCTTTCTTGTTGCAAGCTGTCCCTGTGCCTTGGTTATAAGCATTCCTTTAAGCTTTTTCGCAGGTATAGGCGGCGCAAGCACGCAAGGAGTATTGATTAAAGGTTCAAACTATTTAGAGGCACTGTCAAAAACGAGCTGTGTTGTTTTCGATAAGACCGGCACTCTAACGCAAGGTACCTTTGAGGTCAGCGGAATTCATCACAACGAAATGGAAGAAAAAAAGCTTATAGAGTACGCGGCTTTGGCAGAAAGTGCCTCGTCTCACCCAATAAGCAAGAGCCTTCAAAAAGCATACGGAAAGGAAATTGACCGTAGCCGTATACAAAATATCCAGGAAATCAGTGGCAACGGTGTTATAGCTACAGTTGACTCAATAGAGGTTGCGGCAGGCAACGACAAGCTGATGAAACGCCTTAACATCAATTATGAGCCTTGCCATAAGGTCGGCACCATTATTCACATGGCTATTGGCGGCGAATATGCAGGTCATATTGTAATCTCAGACCTTTTAAAGCCAACATCAAAGAAAGCTGTGTCTTCTATTAAAAATTCAGGTGTTAAGAAAACAGTTATGCTAACAGGTGACACTAAGGCTGTCGCTCAGCAGGTGGCAGGGGAATTAGGCATAGACAAGGTTTATTCTGAGCTTTTGCCTTCGGATAAGGTTTCAATGGTGGAGCAGCTTATGAAAGATAAGCCCAAGAAAACAAGCCTCGCCTTTGTCGGAGACGGTATAAACGATGCCCCTGTGCTTTCAAGAGCCGATATAGGTATAGCTATGGGCGCAATGGGTAGCGATGCGGCAATTGAGGCGGCAGATATTGTTTTAATGGACGATGACCCAATGAAGATAGTTAAAGCAATAAAAATATCTCGCAAATGCCTTAGTATTGTGCGACAAAACACCATATTTGCTATTGGCTTAAAGCTTATTGCTCTCGCACTTGTGGCCGTAGGTATGGCGAATATGTGGATAGCCATTTTCGCCGATGTGGGTGTTATGGTTTTAGCTATATTAAATGCCGTGCGTGCTCTTTTTGTTAAAAACTTATAAGATAAAATGGGACTGTCATTGTTGCGACAGCCCCATTTAGTTATTAAACCCCTTGTTTAATCGAATTTTTAATGTGTTATATTATGTCTTTTACTTCTTTTATGTCGTCGATAATATAGTCAGGGTGAAGCTCACCTGCTGTGGCACAAGGGTCATGCCTTAGCCAAGCGCAGGGGATACCCGCATTTAAAGCGCCGGTAATATCAGAGGTTAGTGAGTCACCTATAAGCAGAACTCGGCTGACATCTTTCTCTTTTATTTCAGAGAGAACAAAGTCGAAATATTCTTTTCGTGGCTTTTGATAGCCGATAGCCTCGCTGACAAAAATCTCTTTAAAATAGGGGAGAATGCCCGCTTTTGTTAAACGCTTCTTTTGAGTTTTTTCTATTCCGTTGGTTACAATATACAGGTCGTACCCGTCTGAGTTCAGCTCGTCTATTAGCTCCTTTGCCCCGGAAAGCAAGCTTCCTGCGTCGGCAAGATAGGATAAGTAACGCTCGTTTGTAATAAAGGGGTCTTCCTTTGAAATGAAACCTATCTCCTTAAAAAAGATTGAAAATCTTGTCTTTTTTAAAGTAGGTTTATCTATTTCACCCTTTTCAATGAGTTTCCACAAGTTCTTGTTTATTCTTTTATATGCGCTGACATTTTCCTCGCTTTTTTCGATAGAGAAGTCATCTAAAATTCTCCTTATTGCAAAGGTCTCATCCTTTTTAAAATCTAAAAGGGTTTCGTCGGCATCAAACAGCAATGTAGTATATTTTTTCATTATATCAAGTCCTTTAAAGTTGTTAGTAATATTTTACTAAAGCCATAGCCTTATGTCAATGATTAAAGGGAAGCAGATATTTTATATTTTTTTAGTTTTGCTATTTACTTTTTCCATTATTATGATAAAATGATATATGTATAATTATGTGGAAAGGAACGGGTATGATTATGGAAAATAACACTTTTTCTGAAGGAATAGCTCCGGGTGGACTCAGAGAACAGCCGGAAATAAAGTTACTCGTTTGTTATCTTTTAAAAACCTTAGATAAGAGCCTTACAAGAACTCAAATAAATGAAATATTGCAGGAGTACCGAATTGCAAATTATTTTGAAGTTAACGGCGCAATAAGTGAGCTTGTGTGCGGCGGTCAGGTAAGCTCTGAAATAGTTGACGGAGATGAGCTTATCACTATAACATCTAAGGCTAAAATCGATGTGGCACGAATAGAACGCTCACTGCCCAGAAGTATAAGAGAAAAGGCTGTAAATGCGGCTTTAAAAATACTCAAAAGAGATAGGATTAAAAAAGAAAGCAAAGTCCAGGTTCAAAAGCTTGAAGGTGGCGGCTATCATGTTAGCCTTGAGGTTTTTGATATGGAAACTCAGCTTCTTAAAATAACCCTTTATGTTGCAGATGAAAGACAAATTGAAATAGTTAAAGAAAATTTTTACACCAACGCAGTAACAATCTATTCCGATGTGATTTCATCTTTAACCGTTGAGTGAATTTTTCTCATTATAGGAGGACCATTTTAGTCATGAAAAAGAAATTCTGGATGTTTTTCCTTGCTGTGGTTGTACTTCTTGCCACTGTTGTGGGAATGTACTTCAAGTTTATATATCAAAGCAGCTACACGGTTTTCGTTGAGAGCTTTGATCACGGTGTTATAACTGTTGATAACGATAAGACAGTTGGCTCCGATGAAAAGTTTTCTTTTAAATGTAAAGCAGGCAAGGAAGTTACCTTTAACATAAACCCTGAGCGTACCGACACAACATATTATAACCTTAAAAAGCTCTATGTTAACGGTCAAGATGTAACTAAAGAAGTTAATATGCTGCAATATAAAACTACTGTCGAGGGCAAGATGACAATTGTTGCGTCCTTTAAAAAAGGAAAAAGACCCGCAGATGCAGATTTAGATAAGGATACCCTTAATGTTGAAGCGCCGGAGCTTATCAGCCCGATGGAAGACGGATATTTAGGCTCTTTTGCTGCTTATGATGTGAAAGATCCGTCTATAATCTATGACGAAAAAAGCGGCTATTATTATTGCTTCGGCTCAGACAATGTTGTTATAAAGTCAACTGATCTTGTGAACTGGGGAGGCAGAACAACATATTTTCCCCACGATATAAGCGCCCAAAGTAATGCGATTATGTCCTTCTCTGCTTTTGACTGTGTCAGCGAGTGGGCAAAAGAGCATGGATACGGTGATGATGAGCTTTATTCCGATTCAAACGAAGACAGAACGCCGCTGTCTCCCGATATTGTTAAGGTCGGCAGTACCTATTATCTTTATTTCTCCCTGTCTAAGATTTCTCAGGCTAATGAGTCGGCAATATTCTGCGTTAAAACAAATGACCTTGAAAATGCTGTGCTTAATAAGCAATGGGATGAGGTCGGTCTTGTTATAAGCTCATGCGGCAGAAACACAGGCACAACAAAGGACGAAAACGGCAAAAGAAAAAATGTTGAAGCTCACTATGACGGAGCTAATGCGGTACATCCCAGCGTAATTGTAACAGACGACGGAATGTTTATGACCTATGGCAGCTATTATGGCAGAGGAAATATAAGAGGCGATATTTACCTTCTTGAGCTTAATAAAAAAACAGGTCTGCTTAAAAAAGACAGTGCTTACAACACACAAGGCGAAAAAATATCAACTCTTCACGGCGATAAGGTTTATTGTGCAGGTAAGGTTATAGCTTCTCCCGGACGCATTCCGGCGCTGACTAAAAAAGACGGCAGCTTAGTTACAGGCGGTGAAATAATATACAACAAAACTACCGGTTATTACTATATTTTTGTGACCTACGGCAGTGAGGACACAAACTATAATGTTAGAGTTGCAAGAAGTAAAAGCGTTGACGGACCTTATGTTGATATGCTCGGTGAAAACATGAGTGAGTTTTCAGCTAAAATGGGCAAATCAATGTATGACAAGGGTACACTGCTTTTAGGTGGATATAATTTCCTTTCAAGCAGCAAGGGCGGTGTAGTTTATTCAAACATAGGCAGGGCCTCTATCGGTTCGCCTTGTGTTGTGAAATCAAAGCAAGGAAAGCTCTTTGTTGCTTGTCAATCTCAGGCATATTATAAAGTTGGTACCGATATAACAACGGGCAAGTTAGCTGCCGAAGAAAATTCGCTCACAAATGTTAACACTGAGCCAACACTTGAAATAAGACAGCTTACTTTTACAAAGGACGGTTGGCCTATGGCAGAGCCTGAGGTTTATTCCGGCTCATTGGCTCAAACCAAAATTAAAAAGGCTTCACTTTACGGCAACTGGGACGTTATTGTGTTCTCACGCAGCGGTGACAGTGATGACTACAAGGCTGTAGAGAGAAGCACCTCACAGCTTGTGACGATTCATGAGAATGCTGTTATATCAGAAAAAGACATAAGCAAAAACAGAAAAATCAGTGGTGAGGGTATACTCACAAAAGCTGACGGTTATTATACAGTTTCCATTGACGGTGTGAGCTACAATGTTTATCCGTCCATACTTTGGGATTGGGAGCTTAGTGAAGGCAGCATCGTCTTTACAGGCTATGGCGCAGACGGCAGCACAATCTGGGGCAAGAAAAATGTGTCAGCTTCCTTAGGAATATACACAGATGCTTTCTATTATGTACTCGGACAAACTGATGAACTGACTCGTTCAAAGTACACAAAGAAAATCGATAAAATTAGCGGCAATCCCTCCCAATATGAAATTGACACCATGACTGACGAGATGATAGATATTATTATGTCAGGCACATAAAAACTGCATATATTTGACACCTCTGTAAAGAATATTTGCAGAGGTGTTTTTTATGAGTTTTAATAAAAAGATTAAAAGCTTTCTCAGTGTACTGCTTATACTGACTTTAATTTCTTCCTTTTCATATTTAGTTGTCAGAAATTATAGCGGGAACGATTCTGCAATTTCCGCCCTTTCAAAGCTGGGCTCAAGAGGTGAAGAGGTTAGAAAAATTCAGAAAAAATTAAAGGAACTCGGCTATTACAGCGGTTCAGTTGACGGTATATACGGCAGCGGTACGCAAAAGGCTGTTAAATCATTTCAGAAAAACTGCGGTATAACGGCAGACGGTATAGCAGGCCCGAAGACACTGAAATTTCTCGGTCTTAGCTCCACTTCATCTTCGGCATCGTCAGGTGCGTACACTCAAAGCGATATTACCTTACTTGCCAAGCTTATCGCTGCCGAAGCTAGGGGAGAAAGCTACAAGGGACAGGTTGCTGTTGGCGCTGTTGTACTCAATAGAGTTGAACATTCATCTTTCCCGGACAGTATTGCCGGAGTTATCTATCAAAAGGGCGCTTTCTCATGTGTCAACGACAGCAATTGGAATGTTGCACCTAATGAAACCTCTCTTAAGGCGGCGAGGGATTGCATTAACGGTTGGGACCCAAGTGGGGGAGCGATATATTATTATAATCCCAAGAAAACAAGTAATTCCTTTATGTTTTCCAGACCTGTTATTACTGTAATAGGAAATCATAGATTTTGCAAATGAATAGAAAAACGAGGCTGTAAAAAAGAGCAATAAAAGTCAGAGGTTCATCTTAAAAGCGAACCTCTGATTGTCTTTTTATTCAAAACTCAGTTTTTTTGAACGAAAATGTAGAAAAAACAAAGCACTTCCAAATCGACAAGCTTACCTTTTCGGCAACCTTGCAGTTTTATTACATGGAGCTATAAAAACTTGAGTTTCTTTACAACCGTTTTTTTCTAAGCAAAAACACTTACTCTGAACTGTTATTAATTTACCGTAAATCTTGACGAAGAAAATTATATCTGTTAAAATAAAGAAAAAACTTTGACAGGAGAATATCTATGATCAAAAACAGAACGGTCTTCGTGCAGAAGTATATTTATTACATATCTCTTATGATTTACATTATGGCAACATTTGCCGGTTGGTTTGGCATTTCAGCAGACACAACGAGAATCAAAATTGACAAAACCTCCCATGAGCAGGAAATAACCGGTTGGGGTACTTCGGGCTGTTGGTGGGCTCAAAAGCTTGGTGAATGTGATACCACCGACGAGGTAACAAAGCTTCTTTTCAGCAAGGAAGGCTTGGGACTTAATGTTTACCGCTATAACATTGGCGGTGGTGAAAAAGATAATCCAAACGCACGCCTTGACCCTAATTCATCGAGAAGCACAGAGAGCTTCCTTGTTTGGGACGAAGAAAAAGGCGATTGGGTTTATGATTGGAATAAAGATGCTGCAGCGCAAAGGGTACTTAAATCTGTTTTAAGCTATGGCTGTGTTGACACAGTGGTTATGTTCGCTAATTCGCCTCATTACTCAATGTGTGTTTCCGGTCAAGCTTCAGGCGGTTTAAAGCCTGCGCAGTCAAACCTAAAAAAAGAATGTTATCAAGACTATGTTGATTACTTCCTTGATATAACTCAGCATTTCATTGATATGGGTGTGCCTGTTAAATACATCAGCCCGATAAATGAGCCTCAGTGGGACTGGGGTGGCGATTGGGTCGGTCAGGAAGGCTGCCACTATGAAATCGATGAGGCAATTGAGCTTATTCATATGTTTGCCGTTTCAATTAAAGAAAGAAATATGCCCATTAAGCTCAGCGTTCTTGAAAGCGGTCAAGTAGGCGACCACGCAATGGATTGTATGGACAAGCTTTGGGCAGATGAAGATATTCGTGAGGTACTTGGTACATATGCCTACCACAGCTATTGGACTGACGGAAATTGTCTGCTTAAAAAGGCTTTCGGAAAATATCTTGACAAGCAGTACCCCGGTGTTGAGGTGGAAATGAGCGAGTGGTGTGAGCTTCCTTGTCAGCACACCATTGACGATATTGACGGCGCACTTATTATGGCTCGTACCATAGGTGAGGATTTATCTTTGACAGGTGTCAACTCATGGTCAAGCTGGGTAGCTGTTAACGAGGGCGGAGATTATGCCGATTCAATGATAGCCATTGGTGACAACTACAATGAATATACAATTGCAAGGAGATACTACGCTATGGCGCACTACACAAAGTTTATCCCTGTAGGTAGCTGTGCTGTTGATTTTGACTTAAGTGTAGCTGATGTTAAAAGTGAAAAAGCTTGGTGGAAGCAATGGATAAACGACAAAGAATATGACGTTTATTTATTGGAAAATCATATGACAGTTTCTGCCTTTAAGACTCCCGATGGCAAATATGTTGCAGTTATTGTCAACGAAGGCGACGACAAAAAGGTTTCATTTAATATGCTCGGATATAACATGAGTGTTTACATTACCGACAGCGAAAAAGAGCTTGAAAAAACAGCTGAAATGAAAGGCAACAAAAAAATAACAATTGGTGCAAAAAGTATCACTACAGTTGTTTTTGAACGCTGAAACTCTGTTTTTTAGATTTTAATCTTGACTTTTAATAACTTAGCCACTATAATAGTGATATAAGGGCGGCTTATACTTTCCGCTTAATATAAGGAGGAGATTCCAATGAAAAAAGTAATTTCAATTCTTTTAGTTGTGCTTGTCGCTTTTTCTGCTATGAGCATGATTGCCGGCGCTGAAGTAATAAGTCCGGAACCAAAATGCACCTGTGCTAACCACAAATCAACACCTGCAAACTCATGTCATTGCTGTGTTCTTTGCCCCAATATTGAGAAGTCATATCTTACTGCTTGCGCAACAAATGATAACAAAGATGGTAGTGGTACATATGACGGTTCACTTTGCTGCTCAAATTGCACAGGTATTTTCCCTTGTAACTGTGGTTGCAGCTGTTGCAAAGATAATGATTCAGATAAAAATGATAAGCCAATATTAGGCAATGGAGGAGAACTTTGGAATTCGGACGCCCAAGAAGAGTTCGTTAATGGTTTCCAAGCAATTCTCAAGAGAGTATCAGATGTTTTTGATAAGATTTTCAACGCAATCTTCGAGTTCCTCAAAATTGACGGTATTCTCGGCAAAAAATAAGCTAAATTTAGAACCATCCATGAGGGTGGTTCTTTTTTTAGCGATAATCAGGATAAGCTTATTTGTGTATTCAATGT
>CAYWKY010000057.1:0-10618 GCA_964458915.1 uncultured Faecalibacterium sp. | reverse complement strand
CGGTCACGCAACAGAAATTGATCCTAACAACCATGTTGCTAAGGAAGAAAAGGCAAAGCAAGAACCCACTTGCACAGAAGTAGGTTACACAGCCGGTGTTTACTGTGGCGATTGTAAGACATGGCTCTCAGGTCATGAGGAAATCCCCGCACTCGGTCACGACTACAAGTATACTGTTAACGAGCCGACTTGCACAGTAGACGGTGTAAGCATCACAACCTGTAAGAGAGAGAACTGCGATTATTACAAGTCAACCACTCTCACAGCTCCCGGTCACGACGAGGTTAAAACTTCTGTGGCTGCAACCTGTCAGGAATATGCACACACACTTGTTACTTGTAACAACTGCGATTACAGCAGAAAAGATTACACAGGAACAACGTTTGCTCCTCACAAATGGGTAACTATCAACGAAGCTGTAGAGGCAACCTGCACAAACGAAGGTCGCACAGCTTATGAGAAGTGTGCCGTTTGTAAAGCTGAAATAGTCTCAGTTACCATTCCTAAGCTTCCTCATGTTGACGAAGACAAAGACGGTGTTTGCGATAACTGCGACGGCAAATTCTTCAATAGTAACGACGCTTGCGGATGTATCTGCCACAAGGACAGCTTTATCATGAGAATAATCTATGCAATCGCTCGCTTCTTCTGGAAGCTCTTCAAGATTGACAAGAGTTGCGCATGCGGCGCAGTCCACTACTAATAATTAGGCTTAAAAGCTCCCGTTAATTCGGGGGCTTTTCCTTTTGCCTTTTCGCTTTTTTGGTACGCGAATAAGTCACTGAAAGCTTAAGGGTTCTCTCCCGCCCATGTTGAATAGCTCCAAATATTCGGCAGAGTACACAAGAAAAGGAACATAAGTCACGTAAGTGTATCGTTTAAAGAAAAACTATTGACTTTTAGATGCTTGTGCGTTAACATTATGTTAACAAATAGGAAAGGAGGTCAGGCGTATGTTAGCAATTATAGCAGCTCTCTCAGACGTGTTTTATTTCGCAAAGCAGTTTATTGAAGACATTATTGCAAAGCTTACCGGCGGTGCAGAATAATTAATAATAAATAGACATAAAAAAATCAACTCTTGAATTAATCAGGAGTTGATTTTTTTATTTAAGCTTTAGTTATGCGGTGACTTGAGAGATAACCGTTTTGCCTGTGTTGATAACACCGATATAGCTCTTGCCGGGGTTTACCTGAAGCTCTGCTCCGGTTTCGTCGAAGCAAACTATACTTGAATCTTCAGTGGATTTCACCCATGTGATTTTTTGAGCCTTGCCCATTGAAATGTAGTAGCCGGTACCGCCTGTCCAATCAAGCTCAATAAGCTTTCCGCCTTTATAGTTATGAACGTCGGTTTCAAGAGCAAAAACATTTGTGAAATTCAGCTGCTTGTTTGTTGCCGAATCCATATGAGCGTTAGCGCAGTGGTTTTTATAATAGGTTTTGGTCTTAGCGTTATATGCAAAGGTGCTGTAGTAATAGCCGGAGAAATTAAACTTAACTGTGTCTGCGGTTATTGTGCCGGCGGCCTTAGGTGCGTCTTCACCTCTGAAATTAAATACGTTAACATCTTTGCCGTCACGATAGTCAGTGCGAACGCTATACTTTTTGAGCAGCTCAGGTATATTAGCACCGTTAACATAAGCGGTATGCTCACGGCTGTATTTTTTGAGTCTGTCAGGGTCTCTGCCAAAAACAAGTGAATCACCGTTTTGGTTGCCATCGAAATAGTCTATACCAATGCGCTTAAGTGTGGGTGTTGCAAGACTTTCGTTGCTGCCGAAGCAGAAGTAAACCGCATCAAAGCCATGGGCAAAAATTGGGAAGTAGTAACGGCAACTTCTGACTGAGCAAACCTTAGGAACTTTTGTGTAATCGCCGTAAAGAGCCATAAGACGAGTTATGCCACCCTCAACAAGAACTTCAAAAAGAATATCAGCCGATGAAATGCCATATTGGGGGAGTGAAGCTTTAATGTTGTTAATCATAACAGCAACAGGTCTTTTGCCGGCAGCGGCTGGGCTAAGATCGCTTTTTCCGGTGAGACGGTTATAATAAATGGGTTTCACTTCTTCGGTGGTTGTTGTTGCGGTGGTACTCGTGGTAGTTTCTTCCTCTGTTTTACCTACACAGCCGCCGAAAATCATGGAGATAATGAGAACGAGAGTAATAATAGATATGATTTTTTTCTTCATATTGGTTTTCCTTTCCTTATGTATGGTATATTACTGACAAATAGTATAGCACCAAATTAGCTTTTTTTCAACAAAATTTGCAAAATAGAAGTGTTTTTAATGTGAAATGTAGGTGAAATATTTCTAAGCAAATTTATAGAATTTTTTGAAAACTCCATAAACTGAGATAGGTATATAAAATGAGCTGTAAAAACAATGTTTTACAGCCCATAAAATTAAGATGTCATCTTTTCTTGCTTGACCTTGTGGTCGATAATGTGCCTTGAAGCGAGCTCTCTGTGAACCTCTTCAAGTGAAATGCCCATTTCGTTCATAAGTACCATAACATGATATGCAAGGTCGGCAATTTCATAAACCGTCTCTTTTTTGTCGTCGGCTTTGGCGGCAATAATGACCTCTGTACATTCTTCGCCAACCTTTTTTAATATCTTGTCGATGCCTTTTTGGAAAAGGTAGGTGGTGTATGAACCCTCAGGGAGAGTTTCTTTTCTGTCTTTGAGAAGGGCATAAAGGTTTTCGAGGGAAAACTCATTTAATTCTTCGCTGTGCCAAAGCTCTTTTGTGAAGCAGGAATCACTACCGGTGTGGCAGGCAGGTCCGTCCTTTTCAACAACAACTGTCAGTGCGTCCTTGTCGCAGTCAGCGGTGATAGACACAATGTGCTGATAGTTTCCGCTTGTCTCGCCCTTTAACCAAAGCTCCTTGCGTGAGCGTGAATAAAAGCAGGTGAGTCCTTTTTCCATTGAAATTTCAAGGCTTTCACGGCTCATATAGGCGAGAGTCAGCACCTTTTTTGTTATTGAATCTACAACTATTGCAGGGATAAGTCCCTTTTCATCAAATTTAAGCTCGTTAATATCAAAATTTGTCATTATCATAACCTCACATTTATGTTGTTTTCTTTAAGAAGCTGCTTTAAGCTGTTTATTTTCACTTCACCGAAATGGAAAATCGATGCCGCAAGACCTGCATCTATGTTGGGAATCTCTTTAAAAAGGGTGACGAAATCTTCCGCTGAGCCGGCACCGCCTGATGCTATAACAGGGACATTAACCGCTTCACAAATGGCCTTTAACATCTCTAAGTCAAAGCCTTTTTTAACGCCGTCAGTGTCGATTGAGTTAACAACGACTTCGCCTGCACCCATGTCCACACAGCGTTTTATCCATGAAATAGCCTCCATACCTGTGTCTTCTCTGCCACCTTTGGCGAAAACATGAAAGCTGCCGTCAACACGCTTAATGTCGCAGGAGAGGACTACACACTGGTTGCCGTAAAGGCGAGAGGCTTGACTGATGAGCTGGGGATTTTTTATAGCTCCTGAGTTAACGCTTACCTTGTCAGCGCCGCATTTTAGTACACGGTCAAAGTCTTCAACAGTGTTTATGCCACCGCCCACTGTCAAGGGTATGAATATTTTAGAAGCCACCTCTTTTAAAATGTCGGTGAAAAGCTGTCTGCCCTCGGCGCTTGCCGTTATGTCGTAGAAAACTAATTCGTCAGCTCCGCAAGAGCTATAGTATTCGCCAAGCTCTATCGGAGAGGAGACATCGTTTAGGTTCTGAAAGTTAGTACCCTTGACAACTCTGCCGTTTTTCACATCGAGGCAGGGTATAATTCTCTTTGTTATCATTTTGCTACCTCCACAGCCTCTTTAAGGTCAACAGCTCCGACATAATATGCCTTGCCTAAAATAGCTCCGTAAAGATTCATTTCTTTAAGAGCTTTTATATCCTCTAAGCTTGACACACCGCCTGAAGCCACAATATCCATAGAATATTTTTTTGACAGCTCTTTATATAGCTCTCGGTTTGTACCCTGCATTGCACCGTCCTTAGATATATCTGTGCAAATTGCAGTTTTAACACCTATGTCGCTAAGATGTTTAAAAAAGTCGTTTGCGGTGAGTTGGCTTTTTTCTGTCCAACCCTTTATTGCTACATAGCCGTCCTTAAGGTCAACACCGACAGCTATAGCTTGCTTATATTTTTCGACCATCTTTCTGAGAAAGGCATCGTCTGTTACAGCAGCAGTGCCGAGAATGACTCTCGTAACGCCAAGGTCGATATATTTTTTTACAGTCTCTTCGTCTCTGATACCGCCGCCTATTTCTACATTAAGGTCAGTGTATTCCACAACCCTGCGTACCTCATCAATATTTGGCGTGGTGCCGTTTTTGGCACCCTCAAGGTCAACCATATGTATAAATGTTGCGCCGCACTGTTGAAACTCTCTTGCAATTTCAATAGGATTGTTGCTGTAAACAGTCATTTGGTCATAGTCGCCCTTGTATAGGCGAACAGCTTTTTTGTCATATAAATCAATAGCAGGTAAAATCAGCATTTCAGTTTTCTCCTATCTCACAAAATCCCCTGAGAATATTTAGTCCTACATTTCCGCTTTTTTCCGGGTGAAACTGGCAGGCGAAAATGTTATCCTTCCATATGCAAGCGGCGAAATCTATGCCGTACTCTGCCGAAGCGGCGCACTCATCTATGGCGCTTTCAGCAAAGTAGGAATGGACAAAATATACATGATCCCCATCTTTTATATATTTAAAAAGAGGGCAGTCACTTTTTTTAATCTTAAGGGCATTCCAGCCGATATGGGGAATTTTAAGCTGCTCGTCAAGCTTTCCCTCAAATGGAACTATATCGCTGTCAATAAGACCAAGACCCTGATGACAGCCATATTCAAAGCTACGCTTAAACATCATCTGCATACCAAGACAGATGCCCATAATAGGCTTGCCGGAAGAGGCTTGCTGCTTAATAACAGTGTCAAGACCGCTTTGACGAAGCTTTTTTGCCGCATCTTCAAAAGCACCCACACCGGGGAGAATGATTTTATCGGCCTTTTTTATTATTTCTTTGTCTCCGGTTATAATAGCGTCGGCACCTATTGCCTTAAAGGATGAGACAAGTGAAAAAAGGTTGCCTACACCGTAATCAACAATCGCTATCATTATAGTACTCCTTTAGTTGAGGGAATTATATCTTTGTTGTTTTCGTCTATTGAAACAGCTTGCTTCATAGCTCTGGCGAAGCTTTTAAAAGTACCCTCAATAATGTGGTGAGAGTTAGCGCCGCTTAGCTGTTTTATGTGTAGCGTTACACCTGCATGTCTTACAAATGCTTCAAAAAACTCTCTGACAAGCTCAGTGTCAAAGTCGCCTACTTTTTCAGTGGGAATGTTAAGCTCGTAATAAAGACCGCTTCTGCCCGAAATATCAACAGCGGTGAGAATGAGACTTTCATCCATAGGCAAAATGAAGCTTCCGTAGCGTGTTATGCCTTTCATATCTCCGAGAGCCTCTTTAAAGGCATCGCCAAGGCAAATGGCAATGTCCTCGACAGTGTGATGATAGTCAACCTCAATGTCGCCGTTGCAAACAACGCTAAGGGAGAAATCGCCGTGTCTTGCAAATAAAGTGAGCATATGATTTAAAAAGCCACAGCCTGTATCTAATAAGCTTTCACCCTTTTTTAGGGATAAATAGAGCTTAATATCGGTTTCATTTGTTTTTCTTATAATTTCAGAATTTCTCATGCTCATTCTCCTTTAACTATTTCCTTAACAGCCTCAACGAAGGCCTCCATTTCCTGCTGAGAGCCTATGGTGATACGGTTAAAGTCTTTTATTCTCTCGTCGGTGAAGTGGCGAATAAGTATGCCCTTTTGACGAAGAGACTTATATATATCTTCTCCGCTGACCTTATGGTGCTTTGCGAAAATGAAGTTAGCTTTTGAGGGCAGAACATAAAAGTCAAGCTTTTCAAGCTCTGACACCGTATAGCTTCTCGTTTCCACAATCTTTTGGCAATTAGCCATATAGTAATCCTTTTCTTTCATAGCTTTTGCGCCGATAAGCTGTGTCAATCGGTTTATGTTATATGGATTAGTGGAAAACTTTATCTTTTCTAAATCCTTTATAAGCTCCTCGTTTGCAAAACAGTAGCCAAGTCTGGCTCCGGCAAGACTGAAGGATTTTGAAAAGGTACGACAAACAATAAGGTTTGGATATTTATCTATCAGCTTATAGCAGGAAGTGCCACCAAAGTCAATATAGGCTTCGTCTATGAGAACAACACTGTCTTTGTTAGATGAGATGATTTCTTCAATGTCGCTTATTCCCATTTCTATGCCGGTGGGGGCGTTAGGGTTAGCTATAACTGTAAATTTACCTGTTGAGACAAATTTATTTTTGTCTATTGTGAAATCTTCCTCTAAGTCTATTTCTGTTTTATCTATGCCGTAAAGGTCACAGAAGACCTTGTAAAAGCCGTAAGAAATTTTTGGATAAATGGCTCCGTTGACATTGCCATAAAGCATAAAAGCGAAATTTAATATTTCATCTGAGCCGTTTGAGACGAAAACATTCTTTTCTTCAACACCATAGGCTAAAGCTATAGATTTTTTCAGAAGACTGCTTTCTGGGTCGCTGTAAAGCCTTAAATCTGAAAGCACATTTGTGTTAACAGCTTTAATAACTGAGGGCGATGGGGGATAGGGCGACTCATTTGTGTTAAGCTTAATATATTTTTTGTCTTTTGGCTGTTCGCCCGGCACATATTCCTTAAGCGAGCTGTAAGCACTGTCTATGTATTTACTCATTGTTATTCCTCAAATCTAATGGTTGCGCTTTTTCCGTGAGCTGTGAGCCCCTCTTTGTCGGCGAAGAAAGCTACATCCTTATAAACTTCTTTAAGAGCCTTTTCGGTGTAATAGGTGAACTGAGATTTTTTAACAAAGTCGTCAACACCTAAGGCACTTGAAAATCTTGCTGTACCGCTTGTGGGCAATGTGTGGTTTGGCCCGGCATAATAGTCACCGAGAGCTTCGGGGCAATATCTGCCCATGAAGATACTGCCGGCGTGCTTAACATTGTCAAGGTAATCAAAAGGATTGTCAAGGCAAAGCTCAAGATGCTCAGGTGCTATTTCGTTGGCAATGTCGATACCTGTTACAATATTGTCGCAGACAATGATTTTACCGTTGTTGTCAATAGATACTCTGGCAATTTCCTGTCTTTCAAGTAAGGGGAGCTGTTTTTCTAAAGAAGCTGAAACCTTATTTGCCAATTCCATAGAGTCTGTTACAAGCACAGCGGAAGCGTTTTTGTCATGCTCGGCTTGAGATAAAAGGTCGGCTGCGACAAAATCCGGGTTAGATTTGCTGTCAGCCACAACTAAAATTTCGCTTGGACCTGCAATCATATCAATTGAAACCATGCCGAAAACCTGCTTTTTGGCTTCTGCCACAAAGGCATTGCCCGGGCCGACTATTTTATCAACCTTGGGTATAGTTTCTGTACCGTAAGCTAAAGCTGCAATTGCCTGAGCGCCGCCGACTTTAAATATTCTGTCAACACCTGCAATTTTAGCTGCCGCAAGAATTGCGGGATTGACCTTGCCGTCTTTTGATGGCGGTGTTACAATGCAAATTTCCTTGCAGCCTGCAATTTTTGCCGGTACGCTGTCCATAAGCACTGTTGACGGATAAGCCGCAGTGCCGCCGGGTACATAAAGGCCAACCTTTTCAATAGCTGTGATTTTCTGTCCGGTTACAATGCCGTCCTTTTCGTTTATTATATAGCTTGTTTTAACCTGCTTTTGATGGAAGTTCCTTATGTTTTCCTCAGCGGTGCGAAGAATTCTTAAAAATTCCGGCTCAACTGTGTTAAAAGCCTCTTCGATTTCCTCGTCGCTGACTTCGAGGGAGGAAAGAGTTGCCTTGTCGAATTTCTCGCAGTATTCAAAAAGTGCCGTGTCTCCACGCTTTTTTACATTTTCGATTATGTCGGTTACTATATCGCTGACATCTACACTGTCAGCCATTCGAGAAAAAATTTTGCTGTTTTCAACTTCACCGTATTTATATATCTTAATCATTGTTTTCCCTCACAAGCTTAGCAAGATTAGCTCTTATTTCGCCAATTTTTTCTTGCTTAAATTTAAAAGATGATTTGTTTGCAATGAGCCTTGCGGAAATTGGCACAATAGTTTCAATTGGCTCAAGATTGTTTTCATATAAGGTTTTGCCTGTTTCAACAATATCCACAATAACATCGCTAAGACCTAATATAGGCGCTATTTCAATCGAGCCGTTAAGGTGGATAATATCAATATCACGGCATTTTTCATTGTAAAAGGTTTGGGCAATATTTGAAAACTTTGTGGCAACTCTTAGAGTTTGAGAAGTGTTATCACGAAAGTCTTTTTTAGCCGCAACTGCCATTTTACACTTGCCTATCTTAAGGTCGAGAAGCTCGTATACATCGGGCATATATTCCAAAAGAATATCCTTTCCGGCAACGCCTATGTCTGCTGCGCCTCTTTCAACATAAATGGCAACATCTGAGGGCTTGACCCAGAAATAACGCACTCCAACCTCTTCATTTTCAAAAATGAGCTTGCGGTTGTTTTCTTTTATCGAAGGACATTCGTAGCCTGATTTTTCAAACATTGAATAGACTTTTTCGCCAAGTCTGCCTTTTGGTAAGGCAACATTTATAAATTGCATTTTATTTGCCCTCCAATCCGTCTTTAGTCATTTTAATAAGGGTTTTATATTTTATATTCGGGTCAAGAAAGCTGAGAACGATAACGCTAAAGCCGTTTTCAGATAAGGACTCAACAGTTTTAATAATCTGAGCCGCAGAGCATGAGTCGTCCTTTAATATAACAAAGTCATAGTCATAATCTGCTGTCTCTATGCCGTGACGCTCTAAAGCGTCGAGATAAACCGCAAAGCCGACTGCTCCGGAGCTTTTGCCCATTTTTTTCATGAGCTTGTCGTACTGTCCACCTGAGAGTACGCTTGTGGGAATATCAAAAATATATCCCTTGAAAACAACACCGCTATAGTAGCCGGTGGTATTGACGATTGAAAAGTCGATTTTAATTTTGCTGCCGAAGTCCAGCTTTTCTGCGCTGCGGCAAATCTCACAAAACTCATTTAACTTTTCATCTGCTGCACCGCTTAAACCGTTAAAGGCTGAGAAAACCTCATCTGAGCTGTTGTAGGTTTTCATTAGAAGAGAAAGTATATTGTAAGCTTTTTGTGTTATACTGCCTTGCTCAAAAAGGGCAGCGATTTCATCAATGCTTTTGTTTTGTATACTGTCGAGTATCTTGCCTTTTACGCTCATGTCAAGCTCACACTCATTTATAAGCTCTAAGACAAGACCGGCATGAGCAAGGTCAACTATGTAGTTTTCGTCAATGCTTTCAAGGCTTTTTATTGCAAGATAGAGAACCTCGCAAACATCATATACATCAATGTCGCCAATGCACTCAAGACCTGTTTGGGTTATCTCCTTAAAAGAGTGCGAATCCTTTGAAATACGATATACATTTTCATTATAGTAGAGCTTTTCGACAGTACCCACAGAATCTTTAGCATTTTTAATTATTGAAAGTGTAACATCAGGCTTTAGAGCCATGAGTCTGCCGTTGGTGTCGGTGAAAGTGATAATCCCGTCACTTATAAGAAAGTCTTTGTTTCTGACATATAGGTCGTATTCCTCAAATTTGCTCATTTTAAATCTGGAATAGCCAAATCTTCTGTAAAGTGAGCGAAGGGAGTAGACAGCTTTTTCATCATTTTTAAGTATGTTTTCGTTGAGCATAAGTTGTTATCCTTTCTCCTTAAGGCGGTCAATAGCTGTTTTATATCCGCCTGTGCCGTAATTTACACATTTGCCTACACGACAAATTGTCGCAGTGCTGGCACCGGTCAGCTTGTTTATTTCAATATAGCTTTTTCCTTGACAGATAAGCTCGGCAACCTCTAAGCGTTGAGCGAAAGAGTTAAGCTCTTGAATTGTGCAAATATCTTCAAAAAAGCGATGACACTCGTCCTTATCTTTTAAAGCAAGAATTGCATCAAAAAGTCTGTCAACGGTTTCGTTTTCAAATTTATGCATATTTAACTTACTCCAATCATTTTATCATAGCAACATGATACCACGTTAGCGTGCTAAAGTCAATGGGAATAGTCATATTATTTGACTTTTTTCGCTCTAAAGTTTTAAAAGGGCAGACTATACTTAAATAAGTGTCTGCCCTTAGATTTTATCTTTTGATTTTATGGGTTGAAGTTTTGTCAAAGGCTTCATCTCTGACAGTTAGCTTTTTAATGCGCTTATATGATGGTATGGTACGATTAATTGCTCTTACTGCTTCTTTTATTGCCGAATGAATTTCATCTTTTAAAAGGGTATCTTTATTTACACCTCGCTTTATTTCCTTTATGTCGGGCAAAATCTCCGCCGCAACAATATCTCCCTCACTGTAAACAACACACTCGGCAATATATGGGTGAGCAGAAAGATAATATTCAACTTCCTCAGGATAAATATTTTTGCCGTTTCGTGTGACGATAATATTTTTAAGCCTTCCGCAGATGTGATAGTTACCGTCG
>CAYWKY010000056.1:0-10756 GCA_964458915.1 uncultured Faecalibacterium sp. | reverse complement strand
GCCTTGGTGTGCATATGGCAATGTGCAACAGCGCAAGAATTATCCCCATGATGCAGTTCGACGCAAAAATCTTCACAAAGCTTATGCGTAAAAATACTGTTGTAGGCTTCGGCGGTATTCCCCTCATGTTTGAAAAGCTCATGAAGGACAAGCATTTCGACGGTCCTCACCTTAAGAATGTCAGACTTATGTTCTGCGGTGGCGACGATATTTCAGAATCCTTTATTGAAAGATACAACTCATACTTTGAAAAATGGGGCGCAACAGGTCGTCTTCGTCAAGGCTACGGTCTTACTGAAATCGGTAGCGTTTGCTGCACCAACACAAACGACGATTTCAGAGTCGGCTCAATCGGTAAAGCAATCCGTGGTGTTGAAATTGAAATTTGGGACGATGACCACAAGAGAGTACCCAACGGTGAAGTTGGTGAATTTGCAATTGCCGGCCCGACAATTATGCAGGGCTACTATATGGAAGGCGAAAAGGAAGACTACGGCCTTTACACAGATGAAAACGGCAAGAAGTGGGTTCTTTCCGGTGACCTCGGCTATATGGACGACGACGGTTACTTCTACTTCTCCGGCAGAAAGAAGAGACTTATTATTATCTCAGGCTACAACGTATATCCCACTGATATGGAAAGAGTTGTCGGCGACCTCCCCTTCATCAGAGAGTGCTGTGCAGTTCAAGGCTGGGAAAACGAGAGAAGCATTGTAAGACTTTACGCTACACTTAAAGAAAAAGGCGATGAGGAAGCTTACAAGAAGCAGATTTGCGAGACCCTTGAAGCTAATTTCTCAAAGTTCTATGTACCAAGAGATATTATCTTTATGGACTCTTTGCCTGAAACACCGCTTATGAAGGTTGACTTTATGAAGCTCACTGCCGCTGACCCTGAGAAGGCAAGACAGCAGAGAAAAATCAAAGATTAAATTTGATTATATTTAAAACACTTAGCTCCATTTGTTATTTACAAGTGGAGTTTAATGTGATATAATATACAATTATAAAACAAACTAAGCCACATATTTTTTGTGACTAAAAAGGAGATTCTAAGCTTATGGTTAGCATCAACGCTATGATGTGTAAGGGCTGCGGATATTGCATTAAGTTTTGCCCGAAACACATTCTTGAAATGGGTAAGGAAAGATCCGAAAAGGGTCACTTCTACCCTGAAATGACAAATAAAGACGCTTGCATCAACTGCGCAATTTGCGCTCTTATGTGCCCTGAGGGAGCAATTGAAGTTTCCTCAGAGAAAGCTTGAGAAAGGAGGATAAGATAATGGAAAAAAGATTTATGAAAGGCTGCGAAGCTATTGCTGAGGCCGCTGTACGTGGTGGCTGCCGTTTCTTTGCAGGTTATCCTATCACTCCGCAAAACGAGATTCCCGAATATCTTTCATGGAGACTTCCTGAAGTTGGCGGTGCTTTTGTTCAAGGTGAAAGTGAAGTTGCATCAATTAACATGGTTTACGGTGCAGCCGCAACCGGTAAAAGAGCTCTTACCAGCTCCTCAGGCCCGGGTATCAGCCTTAAAGCCGAGGGTATTTCATACTTGGCTTCCGCACAGCTCCCCGCAGTTATAGTTAATATTTCAAGAGGTGGACCGGGTCTTGGCTCAATTCAGCCTGCACAGTCTGACTATCTTCAGGCAACAAAAGCTCTCGGTCACGGCGGATTCAGAGCTATGGTTTTCGCTCCCGCAACGCTTCAAGAGGCTGTTGACCTTACATATAACGCATGGGATTATGCCGAAAAATACAGAAACCCTGTTCTTATTCTTATGGACGGCTGTCTCGGTGCTATTATGGAAGAGGTTGAGCTTCCCGAAATGAAGGAACCCAGCTTTGAAAACGCAGAGGATTGGTGCCTTGCAAGAGTTGACGGCAGAACTGATTCACACATGATAACTCCCATTCTCCCCGAACCTGCTCTTGAGCTTCTTAATAAAGGTAAAGCTATGCAGTACAAAATGTGGGAAATGCTCGACACTAAGGTTGAGGAATTTATGATTGATGACGCAGAATATGTTGTTGTCGCTTATGGTATTGCAGCAAGAGTTGCAAAGGAAGCTATTCTTCGTCTTCGCAGCGAAGGTCATAAAGTAGGTATGGTTCGTCCCATTACACTTTATCCCTTCCCAAAAGCAAGCCTCAACAACCTTGATTACAGCCGTGTTAAAGGTGTAATCGATATTGAAATGACAATCCCCGCACAAATGCGTGAGGATATAGAGCTTCAGGTTAAGGACCGTTGCCCCGTACACGAGTACGGCAGAAGTGGCGGTATGCTCCTTGATGACGAGGGCGTATATGAAGCTATTGCAGAAATCGTAAAGGGAGGAGAATAATTATGGCAGAGTATAAAAGACCAAGTTCACTTATGCCTATGGCAACAGGCTATTGCCCCGGCTGTATGCACGCACTTGCAACAAGACTTGTAGCTGATGTAATTGACGAGCTTGAGCAAGCTGATAACGCTATCAATGTGGTTTCTGTAGGCTGTAGCGCTCTTAACCTTTACTCATGGAAGGGCGACGTTATCGGTTCAGCTCACGGTAGAGCTCCTGCTGTAGCAACAGGTATCAAGCGTTGTCTTCCTGAAAGACTTGTTTTCACATATCAAGGCGACGGTGACCTTGCTGCTATTGGTCTTGCTGAAATCATGTCAGCAGCTAACAGAGGCGAAAACTTCACTGTTATTTTCGCTAACAACCAAACCTACGGTATGACCGGCGGTCAGATGGCTCCCACAACACTTGTTGGTCAAAAGACAACCACAACACGTTTTGGCCGTGACCCTCAAACAACAGGCTATCCCCTTAAAATGTGTGAGCTTATTTCTGTTCTTGAGGCTCCCGTTTTTGTTGCAAGATATGCTCTTAACTCAGTTAAGGGTGTTCAGGACGCTAAAAAGGGCATTAAGAAGGCTTTCCAAATGCAAATGGAAGGCAAGGGCTTTACATTCATTGAGCTTCTTACCAACTGTCCTACAAACTGGGGCTTAAATCCTCTTGATACACTCGAATATATGAACACAAATACAATACCTTACTTCAAGCCCGGTATTTATAAAGATAAGGAGGCTGAAGAATAATGAAAAATTCATTTGTTTTCTCAGGTTCAGGCGGACAGGGCATTATGAGTGCTGGCATTATGCTCGCTCACGCGGCAATTGATATGTCAAAGCACAGCACATATCTTCCGGAGTACGGTCCGGAACAGCGTGGCGGTAGCGCAAAATGTACTGTTATTATCAGCGATGACACTATAATTTCACCTCTGACTAAAAAATGTGACACTCTCATTTGCATGAATGAGCAAGCATACAGAAAGTTCTCCGGCGATGTTAAGCAGGGCGGTCTTCTTGTTCTCAACTCAAGCCGTATTGCAAACGAGGAGATAAGAGATGACGTTAAGGTTCTCAGCGTACCTGTTGACGATATTGCTCTTGAGCTTGGCAATGTTAAGGTTGCAAATATCGTTCTCATCGGTGCCCTCATCGGCGCAACAAACATCGTTAGCAAGGAAATCTTTGTTGCAAGCCTTGAAGAAAAGTTTAAGACAAAGAAGCCTGAAATCCTTGAGCTTAATATGAAAGCTCTTGAAAAAGGTATGGAAATCGGCAAAAGCCTTTCATAAACTATTAACACAGTAACTTTATAAAAAAGGAGATAAAAGCTATGTCAAAGTATTCATTCGACACAAAATTCAGCGTTCTTATGAAAGACCCTCAGGTTATGGAAATCGTTGAGGATCTTTGCCCTGAAATCGTTAACCACCCCATGAAGAGCCTCGCTCTTTCACTTGGTTTCACACCTAACATGGGTATGGCTGTTCTCTCAAAGATGTATACAAAAGAGAAGATCGAAGAGTTCAGAGTAAGACTTGAAGCTATTGAATAATTAATTCAAAACCGAAAGGCAGCAGATACTATGATAGTACCTGCTGCCTTACTTTTAAAGGCTTTGATTTAGAAATTCGCTGACATAACGGTTAAACTCATCACTTCTTTTGTTGGCAATAAAGTGATCACCTTTCATAATAACAAGCTTTGAATTTTTTATATTTTTAGCTATAAGCTTTGTATGTGAAGTTTTAATCATATCCTTATTTCCGGCAATAACAAGAGTTCTCATTCTAAGGGAATGTAGCTCTTGTTTTTTTATTTTCGGGTCATTGACCATAAGCCCCAACATTTCACTGTTGCGTTTAGCTTCTTCGCTTTTTGCGCTGAAAAGCTTCGCAGTGTAATAGCCTAAGATTATCGGAAGCTGTATTCTTGTCTTCACTCCCCTGCCATAAAGGTTAGCACCGTTTAAAATAAGCCTATCAACTCTTTCCGGGTGTTTTAGAGCGAAACAAAGCGCAATGTTGCCTCCATCGGAAAAGCCTAAAATATGAGCTTTTTCTATGGCTTTTTCACACATAAATTTATATAAATCTTCGGCAAACTGCCTAATTGTAAATGGCTTATCTCCTCTTGGGCTTTCTCCATGTCCTCTTGTGTCAATAGCGATAACTTTATAATTTTGAGAAAAGAAATCCATTTGATTTTCAAAATAGCTGTGGTTTTCGCCGTTACCATGAAGAAGTATAAGAACCTCTCCTTCACCTTTTTCTATATAGTTAAGCTTAATGTCCATGTTCTCACCTAAATGTACGCAAGAAAGCTTTCTTTTCGTCGCTTATACGATAGCTTTCTATTGCCTTTTGAATCGTCTTTTTATGTACCCAGGGATCGAGCCGTCTTTCGGTAATGTAGCAAATAGTTTTTTCATATTGTTTGGCAAGAGCTGTGGCAAAATACCAAGCAATCATCATGTTTATATAGTACTCCTCACTTTTAATTTCCCCAACGATTTTAAGATGCTCCTCAGAGAAATTTTCATCGAGATAGTATTTCATAAGACAACCCATTGCGTACCTCACAGTATAAACCTTGTCGCTTTTTATCCACTGAAGTATTTTATCATAAAGTGCCTCAGTTTCTTTTTTAAAGCATTTCGGGCTAAACATATCGCAGGTTGCCCAATTATCAACATAAGGCAAAAATGTCTCTGTTTGATTAATGCAAAGCTCAAAATCCTTTGTCATTTCGATAAGAAAGCCATGAAGATTGTCTTCCTCATAATATTCGTGTGGCAAATCAGAAAGAAAAGCCTCAAAATCGCCGGACTTATACAACTCCCTTGCGAAAGAGCGAAGAGCAGGAGTACGCACACCAATAATTTTATTTTGGTCAACAGTAGGAATCAGCTTAGAATGAAACGCCTTATAATCTTCGTCAGCCAAAGCCTGCAGACGGTCTTTTATTTCCTTTGTTGTCATATTTCAATCACCAATCCTGAATACAGCTGTTCAGCTCTGTCGCCAAGCTCTCTTTTTAAAATATCAAAAGCCTTTTCGCCGGTACAATGGCCTGTATAAATTTTCTCAATACCCGTCTTTTTAATTCTGTCTGCAAGAGCTTTAACCTGATTTTCTGAAGCTTTATATAGATGAAAGCCGCCTATAAGAGCATATATTTTTTTATTCGGATAGCTTTTTTGTGTTTCACTTATTATTACATCGGCACCGCCGTGACAGCAAGAATTGAAGATAACAAGACCCTCGCTTGTGTCAATAACTAAGCTTTGTTCGTGTGAGAAATCATCATAGCGAAGCTTGCCGTTTTCTTTTACGCAAAGCCCGTCAGCCTTACCTTTAGCCTCAAGTCCTTTAGTTTTATGTGAAATCAAGCTCACACCCGGTGACAAAACCTTATCGCCCTTAACATAAACTATTCTGTCTCTATATTTTTGAGTTACTCCCCTTTTAATGCCAATATACTTGGAGAAAACCCACCTTTTGCCATAGCAGTTTTCTTTACACTCGGCTCTTAAATAAAACTTAGCCTTTGAATTTATGCTGAAAAAGCTTTCCATACCGTCGGCATGGTCATAGTGAGCGTGGGAAAGCACAGCGTAATCGATTTTTTCAAGCGGCAACGACAGCTTTGAAGCATTATGGGCAAAATTCTTGCCCGCACCCGTGTCTAAAAGTATTCTTTTATCCTGGTGCTCAATAAAAATACTAAGCCCCCACTCGCCCTTGAGCTTATCCTTTGCTATGTTGTCGATGAGTACTGTAGCTTTCATTTCCCTTTTCTCCTTAATACTCTTTCATATTTTTGTATGCCCCATTTATTTAGAAGCTTGCTTTTAGGTCTGTCTTTCATAGCCTGATTATAATAAATTACCTTTGTATCAAGCTTACTTAAATCCTTTTCGTGAATTGTCACCACCCTGACACCTCGATTATTTCCATAGGTGTAAAAGGAGGGCGACGGTGTGGCAACAAGCTTAACACCAAAGCAATCTGCCACAAAATCATTCACATGGTCATGGCCGAAGAAACAGGCAACTACGTTATTCCCCTCTTTCACCACATTGAACTGACCTGAATTTATGCCGGGCGGGCAAGGACCCTCTTTCATGTTTCCTGAAAGTAGTTTTTCGCTTTTGAATTTATAATAGCTGTTTTTATATTTACACTGACCTTTTACATAGCCTTTTTTCGGCAATTTGCTTTTATCCATAAGGTCATACACCTGCGGAAAAATAATATGCTGGAAAAGATAGCAAGGTAAATTGCTGTTTTTCTCCCTTTCTCTTTTATAATTTTCCAGTTGAGCCGGCTTAACATAGGCATAGCCGCCCTCTTTGGCATAGGTACCCGAATCAATAAAATATAAAGAGAAGACATCCTTTTTGCCGTCGCTGCTTTTTATATTTAGACTGTAATCGCCCTTTTGTGCAAGGCAGTTATCATGCTCCTTATATACAGAAAGCAAAAATTCCTTAGCCATATCTTCTCTCATTTCAGGCAAGCCCTCATGGTCGTGATTGCCGAAAACAGTAGCAAAAGCAGTGCCGCCCAAAAGCGACACTATCTTTTTTATTGCTGATATATTTTTATCTTTTGTTACACCTTTATAGTACCCTGCCGTATTGTCGCCCAGAAGAACTACAAGGTCAGGTTTTTCCTTTTCCATGGCGAAGCGTATAAAATTCTCCGTCCATATCGGCATTTCTTCCGGGGTATGTATATCCGACAGTATCAGTATTTTAAATTTACCGTCTTTAAATATCATTTTTTCTTAATCTTAAACTTTGACAGAAATTTATCCAGTGCAGCATACTCTGCCTCAGCCTTTTCGGCATCAGCTTCAAGACGCTCCTCCATATTATAATAAAGAAGGTCGCAGCCACAGTGCGGACAGTTTTGTTTCAGATAGAAAAGACTTAGCTTTTCGCCACATTTTGGACACTTGTTTTCCATTATGCTTCCTCCTTTGTCAACTTCTCTGAGAGAGCTTCTCGTCTTTCTTTAACTTCACGCTGAATATTTTCAAGCTTTTCGCCCTCAAGGTCATAGAACTTGTAGGGAATAAGAGCAAACAAACCTAAAAGAGTTGGCAGGCAGGTAATAAGTGCCCACATCCAAAGTCTTGTGTTAACTGCTCCGCCCTCAGCGAGTACCATTTCTTCGCCAACCTCATGCAAACCGATAAGAGGAATAATAGCCGTTGCGATAGCTGTTGAAAGTGAAGCTGTAAGCTTGCCCATGAAGGTAAGAATTGAAAATGACATACCTTCGTTTCGCTTGCCTGTTTTCCATTCCATATAATCTACAGTTTCGCTTATCATTTTGGTTGGTATAACTGCCTTAATTGAGCTGTTAATTGAGCCTGAAATGCCCTGAATCATAAGCAGAGGTACAATAATGCTTTTTTCCGTATAGTGTCGGCAGCCTAAAAGGAAAACGATAACCGTAACGAAAGCGTGGAAGAAGGTTACACGAACAACAATCTGCTTTGAGCTCCAACGCTTTTCCAGTTTTGTCATAAGAGGATAGGTTGCCCAGCCCATAAGTGTACCGGGTAGACCTGCAAGAAGAGAAAGACTGTTGATGCCTAAGGACAATGTATAGAAATATGTGTTAAATGCGCTTCCGATGCCCTCAACAGTTGCAATAAGCGAAGACAAAGTAATAAGGAAAAGTGGCTTGTTCTTGAAAAGGTATCTGAAACAATCGAGAATTTTCGGGTCGTCGTTGCTTTGAAGTACTCTTTCCTTTGTGCATATACCTGAAAGAGAGAATAAGAGCATACCGACTGTACCTGCGAAGATACCCAAAATAAAGAACACCTGTGAAAGAGAAAGTGGTATTACGCCGTTTCTCGAAAGGTCTACGGCAACGGTAATAATTATGCCGGGAATACCGCCTATAATGCCGGAAATAAGTCTTGCGGACTTAATGACTCTTGAACGGTCAAGAGGATTTGGCGAAATTGCCGCTGAAAGGCCCCAGAAAGGAATATCGCCTATAGTATAGAAAAACTCCCAAATAAAGTATGTAACGCTCATATAGACGATTTTTGAAAGAGTTGAAGCACCTTCACCAAGAAAAACAGGGCCACCGAAAAACAGCACTGTCACAACACCTAAGGGTATAGGCGTAAAGATAAGGTATGGGCGAAGCTTTCCAAAACGAGTTCTTGTTTTATCAACAATAGTACCCATAATCGGGTCGTTGAATGCGTCCCAAAAGCCCATAAGCAATATCATTGTTGCCACAGCCTCGGCAGGTACACCGAAAACCGTTACAAGAAAGAATGTAAGCTGCGCTCTGACCATATTATAGCCGATACACTGACCGCCGTTTGCTATGCCGTAAATAAGGGTTTCCTTAACACCTACATAGCGTTTTTGTGTTTGTTTTTCCGCTGTCATAATTTTTCTCCTTTCGTATAAATCGGAGCAGTGAGAGCAATAAGACAGTTTTCTTTTTCGTCAATACGACCCCAAAGCTCTGCATTATACCATGTGTTTTCTTCCAAATTTAGCTTTATATCAAGGCAGTTAGCTGAAAGCTCCCTCAGCACAGCACCACCCTTTGAAACTATTTTTATTTTTTCGGGTATAACCTTTTCAATCGCACCCATTTTCTTCATTCGCTGAAAATCTATTGTGAAAGCAAAATTCTTTTCTCCTGAAGCTACTTCGTCGCCAATAGAATTATCTCCAACATTAAAATAAAATAAGGGTCCCATTGAAATTACGCTTTTCCCGTTTTTTACAGCAGTTTTCATCTTTTCATCAGTGAGCTTTTCGCCACCACAAAGAAGATATGTGCAAGCGCTGTGATAGGTGTTATTTGTTTTTCTGTGCCAATCTCTGCCGAAGGTTGGTGTTATTCTATAGCCCTTGTCAAGAAGCTCATGCCACAAATTTAAAGCTCTTTTATTAGGTGTATTCATAAAAGGGCAACCCTCAGACCATATTTCTAAATAATTAACCAGTTTCCAGTCTTTTACATTATATTCCCATCTACCGCCGGTACAAATCGGAGTGCCGAGCTGAAATGGATGACAAACACCGACGAGTCCACCGCCTGAGTGTACCGCTTTCATTTTTTCGTCAATATTGTCTGGGAGCGCATCTCGCCAGTCAACGCTCTTGTTACAGTCCATAGCGTGCATATGCCCAAAAAATGTTGTCCACTCAATGCTTTTCAGCACTGCAAGAGGTGGGTTTATCACTTCATTGTGAGCCGACACCGCATTGTGATCAGTTATTTGTATGCCATCAAGATGTCTTTCTAAGGCGGTGTTAATTAAATCCTCAACTGTAAAATCACCGTCGCTGTGAACAGTGTGACAGTGAAGCTCACAGGGAAACCATTTTTCATTCATTAAATTCACCCGCTTCCACCTTTAAGCTACAATCGATTTTTTCAGTTACAACACCGTGAATATTTAGCACTGCTTTCCATATGCCCGGTTTAATTTCTCCCTTATTAAAGCCGTGCGAAGCGAAGCTTTCGCTGATAATATGTTCCATATATTCCGCTTGTCTGTGAGCGCAGCCTCTATAAGCTACGCTATCATCAACACTTAAAGTTATAAGGTTTTTAAGCGGCAAAAAGCTTTCCCATGAGGAATACTCCTGTGCGTACTCACCTGCATCTTTTTTTATACAATTTTCTATAAGCAGCTTCGCCCTATCCATATCGTCAAGTCGCTTCGGAGAATATGAGAAGGTGAATTTCAAAGCTTTTATATCTTGTGTAACCCTAAAAGGAAAGCTAATATTAGTTTTTTCATCTTTCGGGAAAACACTGAATTTTTCTTCGAGTAAAATCATACTCAGCCCTCCCATTTGCCGATATAGCTTTCATATTCGGCAGAGTACTTATCAACAAGCCCCTCGGCTATAGGATAAGACAAAACAAGAGGATGAACTGTGAGAGCCTTAACAGCCTTAGCTCTGTTTTTTTCCATTATAGCCTCAACTGTCAAATTTTCATAATGCTTGACAGCTCTTATAAGATTTTTCTGCATTTCGGGTACACTGTCGATTTTATCAGGGTGCGCCCCGTCTTTGTCAACTGTGCAAGAAATTTCAACCACATCATTATAATTTAGAAAATCTAAAGCACCCTCATTTGGAATTGACAGCACCATTTGCACGCTTTCGCCTGTGTTGACAGCCTTAATAAATTCCAAGGCTACAGCGGCATATGAGCCGTTTTCAGGCTGTTTTATATATTCCTCGGCTGTTGGTACGGGGAACTTTTCTTCACGAGATTTACCTGTTTCTATGGAAAAATAGCTATTCTCACGCATTGCGTAATGCACAATAAAGCAGTGAAAAGCCTTTTCAAAATCCTTGTCTATATCAATTTTTCTCATCTCATGAAGCATATGCT
>CAYWKY010000055.1:0-10770 GCA_964458915.1 uncultured Faecalibacterium sp. | reverse complement strand
CAGGGTGAGAAAGGGCAATTCTATCAACTACGTCTGCAACAGCGTTAGCCTCGGAAACGTCCTTTTTAAGGAACTTCATTCTTGCAGGAGTGTTATAGAAAAGGTCACGCACAACTATAGTGGTACCGTTGGGACAGCCTGCCTCGTCATAGCGCACCTGTACTCCGCCCTCGACCGCAAAGGAAGTACCAAGAGTTTCATCAGCTGTTTTTGTTAGAATTTCCGTTTTAGACACAGCGGCAATTGAAGCGAGAGCCTCCCCTCTAAAGCCTAAAGTAAAAATAGAATTAAGGTCATTTTCGTCTTTAATTTTACTCGTTGCGTGGCTTAAAAAAGCTTTTGGTACATCGTCATGGTCAATGCCGCAGCCATTATCGGTAATACGAATATATCTAACGCCGCCGTTTCTGATTTCCAATGTAATTGTTGTTGCCCCGGCATCTATGGAGTTTTCCATAAGCTCCTTGACAACACTTGCCGGTCTTTCGACAACTTCACCGGCCGCAATTAATTCTGCAATATGTTTAGGTAAGACATTGATTTTAGCCATAAAGCTGTCACCAACCTTTCATTTAAAAATTATTTCTTCTTGCCTTTCCCACAAGCTCATGAAGTGTTGTGAGAGCCTCAAGAGGTGTGAGAGTATTTATATCAATATTTCTAAGACTGTCTATAATTTCATCGTCGAGAGTTGAAGTAATTGAAATTTGCAATTCCTCATTTTCTTGCATAACAGGCGAGTCAATTGCCACGCTTTTGGTTTCGGGCGCTGAAGACTCAAGCTCACGGAGAATCACTCTGGCACGAGAAACTACTGCGTTTGGTATACCTGCAAGCTTTGCCACCTCAATACCATAGCTACCGTCAGCTTTACCTCTTACAATGCGGCGAAGGAAGGTTATAGTGTCCCCTCTTTTTTTAACGCAAATGTTATAGTTGTTTATTCCGTCAATATGACCTTCAAGCTCTGTAAGCTCATGATAGTGAGTTGAGAATAAAGTTTTTGCGCCGATTTTCTTTTTGTCGGCGATATATTCGAGTACCGCCCTCGCTATACTCATACCGTCAAAGGTTGAGGTACCTCTGCCGACCTCATCGAGTATGATTAGACTGTTTTTGTTAGCATTTTTAAGGATGTTTGACACCTCATTCATCTCAACCATAAAGGTTGACTGACCTGTGGCAAGGTCATCAGAAGCACCGACACGAGTAAAAATACTGTCAACTATTGAAAGCTCGGCACTTGACGCAGGTACAAAAGAGCCAACCTGAGCCATAAGGCAAATTATAGCAACTTGACGCATATAAGTCGATTTACCTGCCATATTAGGGCCGGTAATAATAGCGCAACGATCCCTGTCGCAGTCCATATAAGTGTCGTTTGGCACAAAAGGTGCGCCGTCGAGAACAGCCTCAACTACAGGGTGACGACCGTCTTTAATTCTTATTGCAGTACCGTCAAGAATTGTGGGACAAACATAGTTATTGCTGATTGCAACATTGGCGAAAGAACAAATGACATCGGTTGTCGCTAAAGCAGAAGCTGTAGCTTTAATTCGGGAATACTGCTTTGCAACCTGACTTCTTATTTGACAGAAAATTTCATATTCAAGCTTAACGATTCTTTCCTGAGCGCCAAGAAC
This sequence comes from uncultured Faecalibacterium sp., assembly GCA_964458915.1. Lineage (GTDB taxonomy): Bacteria > Bacillota > Clostridia > Oscillospirales > Acutalibacteraceae > UBA6857. Next base: position 9,127 of record CAYWKY010000055.1, on the reverse strand, counting down.
CTTACTTTCAAGATCCTTAAGCTCCTGAGTGATATATCTCTCACAATTAGCAAGAGTCTGCTTTCTTATATAGTCCTGCGGAACTAATTCTTTATATGAGTTTGTGATTTCGATATAGTAGCCGAAAACACGATTATAGCCTATCTTAAGCTTTGGTATGCCTGTTCTTTCTTTTTCTCGCTGTTCAATATTGAGAATAAATTCTTTACCACCACTTTGTATGCTTCTAAGCTCATCAAGCTCAGAGTTGAAGCCGTCTTTGATAATTCCGCCTTCTCTTATTGAGAAAGGTGCTTCATCAGCAATAGAAGCATGAATTAAAGCTCTGACATCTTCGAGTACATCTAAATTTAAGAACTGCTGAGCGAGATAGGCACTCTTGCAATCGTACAAAAGCATTTTAATATCGGGTATACATTCAAGAGTTTGTTTAAGTGAATTTAAATCCTTAGCGTTAGCTGATTCAAACATAACTCTTGTTATAAGTCTTTCAATATCAAAAACTCCGCTGAGCTTTTCTGTTATCTCGCTGAGTTTTGCGTTATCGCCTACAAGCTCACTGACAGCGTTATGTCTTCTTGAAATTTGAGCGATGCTAACAAGGGGCTTTTCAAGCCATGATCTGAGCAGACGCTTGCCCATAGCTGTTTTAGTTTTATCGAGCACCCACAAAAGAGAACCCTTCTTTTCCCCATTTTTCATGCTCTGTGTGATTTCAAGATTTCTCAAGGTACTATAATCCAGCTTCATAAACTGCTTGTCCGAATAGAAATTAACCTCGCTTATATTTTCAAGGTTATTCTTCTGCACATTCTTAAGGTACCTCAAGGCGGAACCTAAAGCGATAACAGTTTTGCTGTCTGAGGAAAAGCCTAATTTTTTGATTTTCTCATCGCCAAAATGCTCTAAACAAGCGTTATAGCAGTCTTCATAGTCAAAATAGCTGTCCTCAGGCATTTCACATGAAGCTTCGATACGCTTTGAAATAAAAGATGAAATCACTTTATTTTCAGCGCAAGCTTTGTTAAGCACTATTTCACTTGGCGAAAAAGTTCCAAGCTCATTTAATATGTTGTTTTCAAGGGTGTTTTCATCCTCAAAATGAGTCAGGTTAACAACGCCCGTTGAAATATCCGTAAAGCAAAGTCCTGCACCGCTTTGATTTATATAAATTACAGCCAAGTAATTATTTTTTGATTCATCGAGCAGCGTGTTTTCGATAATACTGCCCTTAGTTATGATTCTTATGACATCTCTTTTAACAATGCCTTTAGCCGTGGCAGGGTCTTCAACCTGCTCACATATGGCGACTTTATAGCCTTTATTTACAAGTCGAGCTATGTAGTTTTCCGCTGCGTGAAACGGTACACCGCACATGGGTGCTTTCTCACCCTTTGAGTAGCTTCTTGCTGTCAAAGTAAGCTCAAGAACGCTTGAAGCTATATGAGCATCGTCAAAAAACATCTCATAAAAATCACCCAGGCGGAAAAACAAAATAGTATCCGGGTAATCCTTTTTAATTTCCATATATTGAGCCATCATCGGCGTCATTTCAGACATATCGTTTTTCCTCCTGTGATTTTTACTTCAAATTAATTTAAAATTAGTGGCAGCCGCCGCATGAACCACATGAGCCGTCGCATGAATGTTCGTGCTCTTGTTCGGGTTCGCAAGTCATTGGGTCAGCGCCGTTAACGCAAAGGCCTAAAATCTGCATAATGTAGTTCATCATTGAGTCAACCTGAGCTCTTGCTTCGTCATAAGCCTGCATATTCTTGTTAGCCATGAACTGCTCGTATTTCTCGTTGAATGAAGCTTCAAATTCCTGCATTTTAGCTGAATCGGGTTCTTCCTTTGATGCTTCCATTTGATAATTCATCTGAATCATCTGGATTTCGCCCATGAGAGCATTAAGCTCCTCGTCCTTTTCGTTAGCTTCTTTTGCTTTGTTAAAAGCAAAATAACGCTCGTCCTGCTGAATAGCTGCGCCGAGTTCTCTTGTGAGTTTGATAATGTCCATCTGTGACACTCCTTATAAATAATTATTTATTTAATAAATACCCTCTTTAGAGTAGTTATTTTTCTGCTTTTTCACCGTAAACTATCCAAGTTCTCGGATTAGTTACAGTGACATTCACGAAAGAGCCAATAAGCTCTTCCTAACCGGGAAACTCAATTATAACATTTCCCTCAGTTCTGCCTGAAAGCATACCTTCGCCTTTCGCCTTTTCTTCAACAAGAACACGATAAGTTTCACCCTTCATTGAAGCGGTACGTTGAGCAGCAATGCTTTCCTGAAGATCTGTTAACTCTTTAAACCATTTGCCTTTTTCTTCGCGAGAAACAGGGTCAGGCATAGAATAAGCCTTAGTTCCGGGTCTGGGTGAAAAAATGAAGGTGAAAAGAGAAGTGTATTTAACCTTTTCAATAAGAGAAAGCGTATCTTTAAACTCCTCGTAGGTTTCTCCGGGAAAACCAACAATTACATCACTTGTGATTGAAAGTGAGGGCATAACCTTATAGGCATAGTCAATTAAGCTGAGATACTTTTCTCGGTCATAATGCCTGTTCATTTCTTTAAGCACTCTGTCGTTACCCGATTGAAAAGGAAGATGAAGATGCTTTGCGATTTTATCACTTGAAGCCATAACATCTAAAAGCTCTTTAGTGCAGTCTCTCGGATGAGAAGTCATAAATCTAATAATGAAATCGCCTTCAATTTCACTAATTGCCTTTAAAAGAGCCGGGAACTGTTTGTCCTTTTCAAGATCCTTGTTGTAAGAGTTTACATTTTGACCCAGCAAAGTAATTTCCTTATAGCCTAAGGATATAACCTGTTTCACCTCAGCGATAACATCCTCAAAATTACGGCTTCTCTCTCTGCCTCTGACATAGGGTACTATACAGTATGAGCAAAAATTGTTACAGCCGTACATTATTGGAATCCACGCTCTGAATGTGCCGTCACGCTTTACGGGTAAGCCTTCAGCGATAACGCCGTCGCAGTCGGTTATGTCAATTATTCTTTTGCCACCGGAAAGTCGTTTATAAATAAATTCCGGAAGCTTATGAAGAGTATGAGTACCGAAAACGAGATCAACAAAGCTATAGCTGTTTTTGATTTTATCGGCTACACTTTGCTGCTGCATCATACAACCGCAAAGTGCAATTAACATATTCGGTTTTTCTTTTTTTATCGGCTTTAAAGCTCCTACATTACCAAAAACTCTGTCTTCAGCGTGCTCTCTTATGGCACAGGTGTTGTAAAGCACCAAATCGGCTTTTTCAGGTGCGTCGGTGAAATCATAACCAATGTCACGAAGCATACCTTGAAGCCTTTCGCCATCGGCAACATTGCCTTGACAGCCGTAGGTGTGAACAAATGCCTTGGGCTTTTCGGCAGGGTACAAAGAAGATATAATCTCTGCCGCTAAAGCCGTATATTCTTTTTGTTTCTCAAGTTCCTGTTCGGGAACAGCAAATCTGTTTTTATTCAAAATTAAATCCTCTTTATTCAACTGTTTTCTGTGCTATATCCATTAATCGTTTAAGTCTGTAATTTACAGCTGAACGACTAAGCTTCGGTGAGCAAAGCTCCCCTATTTCACGAAGACTCATGTCCGGGTTTTCCAGCCTTAAATTAGCCACTAACTTTAAGTCATCGCTCAAAGTGCAATAAACACCGCTTTCTTTTAGCTTTTTAATAGACTCAACCTGATCAAAGGACGCGTACACTGTTCTTGTAAGATTAGCATTTTCAAAATTATTTCGCCTGTTAGTTATATTTCTGACATTCTTATAAATTTTGATGCTCATTATCTCCATGGCACAAATTTGAGCACCCATAAGGGTAAGTAAATCCTCAATGCTTGTGCTGTCCTTTATGTAAATGACATTAATGCCTCGCCTTAGCATATGCTTAGCATTTAAACCAAAGTCAGTGAGTATTTTCAAAAGGTCCATGCTCAATGTCCTATAGGGTGCAACAAACTCGATGTGATAGCTTTTGTTCGGGTCTGAACAGGTGCCGCAAGAAAGAAAAGCACCTCTTAAAAAAGCAGCCTCACAGCAGTTTATACCGCCGATTTCCCCATCCTCACTTTGGCTCTCTCCTAAAAGATTGCCTCGGTCAATTCTCATAAACTTCTCATTGCCGGAGTTTGAGAAAAAGGATAAAACCTTTCGTCTGTCTTCCGGCGAAGTGATGCTGACTGTGGTTTTGCCGGCTTCGGAAACACTTTTATGTGGCGTTACACCTGTAACACTGCTGCACAGCTCAATATATTTATCTGCAACAGCTGAGTTATCTGTCATTATGGATATGTCGCTATAATTAAAGCTTCTGCCAAAAAGCAACATACCATATGCCATTGAATGTTTACAGCAAGAGGGCATATCTTCAATTTTAATTAGTTCGCTTTTAATTTCAGAAGAAAATGACATATATACCCTCGCTTTCTTTATGAAATGGACCTTATCTCTGTTTCTAAATCAACACCGAATTTTTCCTTAACCGTCTGTTGACAAAATCTTATCAGCTCAAGAACATCATTCGTTGTCGCTGCGTCATAGTTAATTATAAAGCCTGCGTGTTTTTCGCTGACCATTGCGCCGCCTATTCTCTTACCCTTAAGGCCTGACTGCTCAATAAGTGCTCCGGCAAAATATCCCTCCGGGCGTTTGAAAACACTGCCTGCGCTTGGGTAATCAAGGGGCTGTTTATCCTTGCGTCTTGACATAAGCTCATTCATTTTGCTTTCAATTTCAGCTTTATTGCCTTTTTTAAGCTTAATAGTCAGTGAGGTTATAACCAAACTTTTTCCGCTGTATGCGCTGTGGCGATAAGATAAATCAAGCTCATCACCCGCAAAAGTACCCTCGTTGCCTTTTTCATCTAAATGGTTGCAAAAATAAAGAACATCCTTCATTTCTCCGCCGTATGCGCCTGCATTCATAAATGCAGCACCACCGCAAGAGCCGGGAATGCCATAGGCGAATTCGAGACCTGAAAGCTCATTCGCTAAAGCAAACTTGCAAAGACTTGTCAATGAAGCTCCGGCACCCACAACTATTGTTGTCTCGTCAATAAGCTTAATTTCGTCCATGCCGTGCGCTATGTGAATTACAGCCTTATCCTTGATGCCTTCGTCGCTGACAAGAAGGTTTGAGCCTTTGCCTAAAACGAAGACTGAAATTTGATTTCCATTGCAAAGCTTAAGCACTTCTTTCAATTCGCCAGAATTTTTAGGCTCAATGAAAAGCGCAGCGTTTCCGCCTGTTTTAAAGCTTGTGTGGTTTTTCATAGGCTCATTGATTTTATATAAAACTCCGATTGAGCCGAGTTGTTCAATTAATTTAGTCAAATATATGACCTCCGAAATTAATATTCAACGAGAGCTGCACCGATTATACCGGCATCGTTGCCGAGCTTAGCACGGCAAATTTCTGTCTGAATAAGCTGATGCTTACTGTAACGCTCTCTTGCTACAAATTCTCTTATGGGCGCTAAAAGTGTCTCACCCTCATTGCATATACCGCCTCCAAAGCAGAGCATTTCAGGCTGGAATATGTTTATTATATCTGTTGTTCCGATTGCAACATATCTTATATAGTTATCTACAACCTGCTTGCCCCACTTATCTCCGGCACGCATTGCATCAAATGCAGTTCTGCCACCGGCATTTTCAATGTTGCCAAGGCAAATCTCCCACATTTTGCTGTCTTTGTGTTCGAGCATAGCTTCTTTAGTTTGATTAACAAGAGCTGTTGCGCTGGCATATCTTTCCCAACAGCCGACTCTGCCACAGTTGCACTGCTCACCGTCAAACTTGATTGAAATGTGACCAAGTTCACCACCTGCATCGTTACAGCCGGAAAGCACCTTGCCGTCGAGGATAACACCACCGCCAACGCCGGTACCTAAGGTAATAGCAACAAAACTGTTTTTGCCCACACCTGAGCCTGCGAGAGCTTCACCGAGAGCGGCACAGTTGGCATCGTTTTCAATATATACGGGAATGCCGGGAAGCTCAGCACCAATAAGCTCAACTGCTGGTACATTATTAAAATCAAGATTGTTTGCGTAAAGAATTATACCGTTCTTTTTATCGCATGAACCCGGTGTACCTATGCCTATGCTTCCGATTTCGTTAAGGCTGATACTTGCTTTGTTTGCGGCATCAATAATACACTTTACAATATCGGAAAAAATTTCTTTCGCACTGCGAGGCAGGTTTGTTTTTGTGTTCGCCTTAGCGATAATTTCATACTTGTCGTTAATTACTCCAACGGCGATATTGGTACCGCCTAAATCTACACCTATTCTATACATTTTTTGCACCTCTTAAAAATTTCCCCACAGCTTGATTTCATCTTCCTGCGGAATTATATCATCTGTCATGCCTAAATTATGCATAAGCTCTCTTGCGGCATTGTAGCCCATTTTCTTTTGTCTGTTATTCATGGCGGCAACCTCAATAATAACAGCAAGGTTACGGCCCGGCTTTACGGGAACAACAGTATGTGGTACTCGAACGCCTAAAATTTCAGTGAATTCATTTTCGATACCCATTCTGTCATAAACCTTTTCGCTATCCCAAGGTTCAAGCTGAATAACCATATCTATTTTTTCAGCGAGCTTTACAGCACCCATACCGAAAATTCTTCGTGCGTTAATAATACCGATACCTCTAAGCTCGATGAAATGTCGGATATTATCAGGGGCAGAACCTACAATTGTTTTTTGACCTGTTTTCTTAATTTCAACAGCGTCATCAGCAATAAGGCGATGACCTCTTTTTATCAGCTCAACAGCAGTTTCACTCTTGCCGACACCGCTGTCGCCTAAAATCAGAACACCTTCACCGTAAACCTCAACGAAAACACCGTGACGGGTAATTCTCTCAGCAAGCTCAACGTTGAGATAAGCAATTATTGAAGCCATTGAACGTGAGGTAGTATCCATAGTTCTCAGTACGGCAACACCATATTCAGGAGCAAGGGTCAGCACCTCTTCGGGACAAGGCAGACTTCTCGTTACAATAACGCAAACGGGAGACTTTGACATAAAAGCTTCAACACGCTTAAGTCTTTCGGCTTTCGGGAAAGAATTAATAAATTCAATCTCGGTTTTTCCAAGATAGTTGATTCTTTTATTATCAAAGAAGTTCTCAAATCCGGATAATATAAGACCGGGTCTGTTAACATCGGGAGAAAATATAAATATATCAGACGGATCCTTTGGCAAATAAAGAGTGTCAAATTGATGGTCCTTAAGCATTTTAGCGAGCGATACAGAATACTTTCCGGGCATAATGCACCTCCAAAATGTAATAAACATAATTATACCGATACATTATATAATAAAATTCGCACCTTGCCAACTGTTTTTTGTTAATTTTTTTGATTTTTTTATTAAAAAACAGCTTCAAAGCTTATTTTAACCTTGAAGCTGAGAAAAATTATTTAAACCAAATGTCTTCTGCGTATTCTTTCACTGTTCTGTCGGAAGAAAAATAAGCCCCGGAGCCAATATTTATAAGACACTTTTTGCCAAAACACAATGGGTCATTGTAGTCTGCGCTGACTCTTTCTCCAGCTTTTATAAAATCCTCTAAATCGGCTAAGACCATAAATCTGTCCGGATTTTCTCCGTTTAATAGGCTGTCATATATCTGCGAAAATTCCCCTTGTCTTGCGAATGTGCCGTCAATCAATGTGTCAACAAGCTTTTTGATTTCGTCGCTTTTTTCATAGACCGATTTCGGCTCATATGTGTCTTTAGCTTTTTTGACCTGCTCTTCTCTCATACCGAAAATATAATTGTTATCCTCCCCTGTTTTTTCGCAAATTTCAATGTTTGCTCCGTCAAATGTGCCGAGAGTCACTGCACCGTTTAACATAAACTTCATGTTGCCCGTACCGCTTGCCTCAGTACCCGCAAGAGATAGCTGCATAGAAACATCGGCTCCGGGAATAATTTTTTGAGCATAGCTCACATTGTAGTTTTCACAAAAAACCACTTTGATTTTACCGTTAACCTTTTTATCGGAATTAATTGTTTTAGCAACGCAATTTATGAATTTAATAATTGACTTGGCAATTTTATAGCTTGACGCCGCTTTGCCACCGAAAATAAATGTCATCTTCGGCAAATTATTCCCTTTACCATCACGAAACAGAAAATAAAAATGAATTGCAAGAAAAATTCCGAGAAGTTGCCGTTTATATTCGTGTATCCTTTTAATTTGCACAAAGAAAACACTGTCTGTGTCGATTGATATGCCCTCTTTTTTCAAAATATAATCGGCAAGCGCTTTTTTGTTCTCCTGCTTAATTTTTATCAGTTCATTTATTACCTCTTCATCATCCTTAAAATTAAGAAGTCTTTCTATTTTTTGCGTTTGAGCGATAATGTCGCAATCGCAAAGAGATGACAAAAAGTCAGTGAGTGCAGGGTTAGAAAGTCCGAGCCAACGTCTTTGTGTAATACCATTAGTTTTGTTGCTGAATTTTTCAGGGTAAATTCTGTGCCAGTGATTAAGAACTCTGTTTTTTAATATTTCAGTATGAATTGGCGCAACACCGTTTATGTCGCTGCAAACATAACAAGCTAAATTTGCCATTTTAACCTTGCCGTCAATAACTATAGCACATTTTTCAAAATCAATGTCCTTGTGATTGCTAAACTGAAATAGTACCATATCATTAATTTTTTGAATTATGCCATAAATTTCCGGCAAAGTCTGTCTCATCAGCTCACAATCCCATTCTTCAAGAGCCTCCGGCATAACAGTGTGATTTGTGTAAGCGAAAACCTTTTGACATTTAATTAATGCGTCATCGAAGCTCATACAGCTTTTGATGCATATATTAATAAGCTCAGGAATTGCGATAACAGGATGCGTGTCGTTAAGCTGAATTTTAATCTTATTTTCAAGTTCTTCTATTCCATATTTGTTGGTTATATTTTGAAGCGCTGCGCTGACTAAAAAGTACTGCTGTCTCAGTCTCAGCCTTTTACCCTCAAAGGTACTATCATCAGGATAAAGATATTCATAAATTCTTTCGGCCTCTTTTTCGTTACAATTCACAGGTAAACACTCATAAAGGCGCAAGGTGTTTATAC
>CAYWKY010000054.1:0-10832 GCA_964458915.1 uncultured Faecalibacterium sp. | reverse complement strand
ATTAAGCGGTATTACCGCACCACTTCTTTTGCCGCTTATATTTTTATAAAGTATAACATTTGGAATATTTGACAATTCTTCTATTAAGATGCGTTTTAAATAGCTTTCCTTTTGCTCGATAGCTTTAACGCCACCTTGATTTTGAATAAACTTAACCCCTTCGCCCAGACTGATTATTCCCGGCAAATTTAAAGTACCGCTTTCAAGTCTGTCAGGGTAAACCTCAGGCTGTTCCTTATTCATCGAAAAGCTACCCGTACCGCCATAAAGCAGCGGTGAAACACTAACATTTTCACTTAGAAGCAGCGCACCGGTACCGGAAAGGCCCATAAGCCCCTTATGTCCCGGCAAGCATAAAATATCAATATTCTGTTTTTTCATGTTAATTTCTTTGTACCCTGCCGCCTGAGCGCCGTCGAGAATAAACATAAGATTGTTATCCTTGCAAAGCTGTCCTATTTTTTCTACAGGCAGCGCAGTACCGAAAACATTTGACACTGCGGTGCAAATAATAGTTGATGTTTCCTTTTTTATAAGCGACGCAAAATTTTTCAGCGTTTCCTCCTCGTTTAATGGCATTACCTTTGCAACAGAATATGATAATACTCCCTGTGTGCTTAGATAATGCACCACACGAAGCACTGAGTTATGCTCCATAGACGATATTATAACATGAGTTCCTTTTTTAATCGCACCCATAATCGCTGTGTTAAGAGACATTGTGCAGTTCAAAGTAAAAACTACTCTTTCGCTGTCGCAGCCGAACATATCTCCAAGACTTTGACGAACATTATACACCGCCTCACCCGCTTTTATTGCCGAAGTGTGGGATGTGCGCCCTAAATTTCCTGCAAAATCACGCATAACACGGTTTGCCGCATTTATAACGCATTGTGGTTTAGGAAAAGATGTTGCCGCATTATCTAAATATATCATAAGCGATCACGAAAGCTTTCCACGCCAAGATTACTTATGTGCGCTTTCATTATTATATCATAAGCCTGCCAGACATTACCCTCAACATATAAAGCAAAATTGCAACCTTCTTTATGATTTGGATTGGGGTTACGTTTCAGCCGTGCTTTAAACCCCTTTTTGGAAAGCAAGGCCTTTGCTTTTTCGCCAAGGGTCTGACTTTCAAATTTAATATATGTGTGAGTCATGTTTTCCCCTGCCTTACTATTTAATTGCTCGCTTTATTATATGCCCCAAAATTTTCCGGGTGAAAAATTACTTTGGCAAGGTACAACTAAAAAAGCTCAGACTTGACTAAACAGCAAGTTATATGTATAATTTAAACCAATAAAATAGGAGGAAAATATAATGAGCGCAAATCTCCGTTTCAAAAACAAAAAATTTAAAGTCATGCAAATAGCTGACATACAGGAAAACGCTGTTGTAAATCCGGACACCATTAAGCTTATTGCCCTCGCCCTTGAAAGGGAAAAGCCTGATCTTGTGGTTCTCACAGGAGATCAAATTCAAGGCTACAGCACATCTTACCTTAAAGATGCTCAAAACAAGGTTGAAAAGGTCATCTCTTATTTCCTTGCACCTATCATAGAAAGAAACATTCCATTTTGCTTCACTTACGGCAATCACGATGATGACTGCAAGGTCAGCAAAAAAATTCAAACTGAGTTTTATAAGAGTCATTCCGGCTGTGTATATACTGAGCCTGCAAGCGAAGATGACACGGCAACTTATATGGTAACAGTCAAGGATAGCGACGGCAAAAAAGATATTCTCGGCATTTACCTTTTCGATTCGGGAACAGTGTCAAACGGCATTAAGGATTCTCAGCTTCAGTGGTACAAGGACAAGCGTGATTCCTTTAAAAACGAAAACGGTGAATATCTCCCCTCAATTGTTTTTCAGCATATTCCCGTGCCTGAATTTTATGATATTATAGATAAAGTCGGCTTTTTCTCAAAAGGCAGAGTAGAGGCATATAAAGACAGACGAAACACCTTCTATCGTCTCGATGAGCAAACTAAGGCTCAAGGCGGTTTCATGGGCGAATCTCCGGGTACACCTATAGAAAATGTCGGCGAATTTGATGTACTTCAAGAAAAAGGCGATGTCTTCGCTTTTTATTGCGGTCACGACCACAACAACAGCTTTTATAAGCATTATAAAGGAATAGATCTCGGTTACTGCCAAGGTGCGAGCTTCCACACCTATGGTCCTTATGACAAGCGTGGCGTAAGAGTTTTCGTTTTTGACGAGGATAATGTCAGAGATTATGAGACATATACAGTTACAATGGGTGAGCTTTGCAATTACAAGCCGACAAAACCCATTAACGAGTTTGTTTACCGTAACGCTCCCGTCAGCCCCGACCAGGCAATAACAGATCTTTCACGAATTGCTTTAGTTATCGCAGCAATTAACTTAGGCTTTAAAGCAGCGAAAAAAATCAGCAAAATCATTAAACGAAAATAAACCGAATATAAAATGAGCAGGTGCTTAGGGGTTGAACCTATAAAGCACCTGCTTTAATTATTTTATTGAGGCCAAATATTTAGCTCACTGTCAGAGCACATAAACTGAGGATAAGCAGAGAATGTGTTAACTGTTGGCTGAGTTTCGGACAAGATAATCGAGAAAACGAAATCACTGTATTGTGTGCCGTAATCGCAAGCTACATGAGGTGCATTCTTAACAAACCATGTGCTGTCCTTATAAAGAGCAGTTGAAGCGTCGATTATTTTGTCGGGTGAAATATACTTGCTGTCTGCCTTAGCTAAATATTCATCGCTGAGTGTTTCGCCTTGTTTTGCAACAGTTGCATAGTTTGAAGTCAGCTCAGCTTCCAAAATAGTGTCGCCTTGAAGCACACTTCTTGAATAAACAGGAACAAGTCCCATATCATAGTCTGTAATAAAACTAAGCTTTACACCCTCTTTTTCGGCTTTGGCAAGAGTATTTTCTGTGCTCTTAACGAACTTTTCACATTCGTCAAGCTTTTTCATAAGTACAGGGTACTCACTCTCCTTGCCGCCGAAAACATATTCAACAGCATCATCAAAACACTCGTCCGGGCAAAGACCCCACAAGCCAACCGATGTAGCAAGAATATCTCTTAAAGCTTCATCATAAACTTTGTCAATATTGTTGTCAATAAACTTATTAAGTACCTTCCCTAAAAGGTTATAGATGCCACTTTTTCCTAATAAATTCATAATGAACTCGATAAATTCTCCATTACCTCTTGTCATGGATTTAAACAAATAATCGGCAGATTCAGGCACAAACTCAACCTTGCCGGCTAAAGCATCACCGGCAACATAAGTACCGTTATGAGCAGCGCATAAATATGTACAGCTGTCTACACTCTCGCCACCGCAATAGTAGAAATATGCTGTTGCTACCATGCCGCCCATACTTGAGCAGACCATTTTTACCTTGTCTTTGCCTGAATCTTTCTTCGCTGTTTCAACAAGCTCAGACAGCTCATAAGCAAGCTCCTGAGGTGAAAGTCGCCAGTCGTAGTTGTAATAATATGTGTTTTCTGCGCCAACTTTATCACAAGCGGCTCTTACCATACCGTCCTCACGGGAATATGAGAAGTTGCCATCAAGCTCATAATTTGCAATAGACTTAGTATAGTATTTTGCAGTTACATCTTTGTTAAGGCTTGTGCCGTCTTTATCGCTGGCTATATCCCCCATTAAATCCCAAACAAAGCTTAAAGCGCTATCAACAAAATAGTCATCATTTTTATCAATCAAAGCGCCCTTTAACATATTGCCGAGAAGTTTAAGAACATCCTCAGCTTTAAAAGACATTGCAAGAGAGCCGTTACTTTTATAAATAAGGCCGCCGAAATTAATGCCTCTAACAATAACTACCGGATAGCCGTCATATTCTGCGTTCGCCTTGGCTGTTTGCTTATCGGAAGCGAATGCCGGCATAACCAGAGTAAATGTCAGAGCAAGAATAAGAACTAAACTGATAATTTTTTTCATAATGATTTCCTCTTTTCTCAGTAATTGTAAATTATGTTGTCCTTATATTTTTCCGCTGTTTCAAGAAGCTCTTTTTCTGTGAAATATGCTGTGGTACAGCCTACAGCTGTGACACACTTGCCGCCGGTTATATTGCCGTAAAGCACACATTTTTCAACAGGTTCATCTTTCATAATGCCATACATGAAGCCTGCGAAGAAAGCATCTCCGGCACCTGTCGAGTCAACACGAACAAACTCATCAATGCTTTTAACATATGTGTAGCTTTTTCCGTCGTAAATAAGACAGCCGTCAGCGTCCAACTTAACTATAGCCGTTTCAAGGTAATTTTTCAGCACCTTTGCCGCCTCTTTCGGCTCTGTTTTGCCTGTCAGTCGAACAGCTTCATTTCTGTTAGGCAGATAATAGTCGGCAATTTCAAGATGTTTTTCAAAGCTTTCGAGAGTCATACCCTCAATAAAGCCTGTGTCCAAAATAATAGTGGTACCCTCTTTTTTCAGCTTGCGATAAACATCGGGGAAGCCCTCGTGCATAGCTGCCGCTTTAGCGCCCTTAAGAGCCTGATAAACCTTGTTTTCATCAACACTGTTTTCGCTGTTGCCGTATGACCAAAATGTGCGGTCATTTTTAGTTATTGCCGCCGCAGTTATATTAACGGCAACCTTATCACCCTGATAAACATTGATAGGTTCACAGCCTGCCTTTTTAAATTCAGACAAGGCAAAATCTGAAAACATATCATTTGAAAGCTCAGTTACATTTTTAGTTTTCACTCCTAAGCGTGACAAAGTTACCATCGTCCCCGGCACGCCACCACCTAAACAAAGAGAAAACTTATCTGTAAAAATTTCTTCACCCTCTTGAGGGAGTCGTGGCATATCAGCAAAAAGCAAATCAACATTTGTTTTTCCATAGCCTGCTGCAAAGCTCATATTTTATCCTCCTTTTAAATAAGTACATGTCAATTTTATACCAGCAGATTAATAATGTCAAGGGAAATGGTAACAAGTAATAGATTTTAAGAAAGGCTATCGTTTTACTGTTTTACGACATAATAATTCTTAGCCTCGACTTATAATATACCAAGGTGATTATTGTGACACAAGTGATTTATGCTGACGTTTTGTTTATAATTAACGCTTACATAACATACGCATTATTAGTACTTACGCAACTGATTTCGGGAATTCAAGCTTCAAGACTTCGTATAGCTGTTTCAGCTTTAATCGGTGGAGCTTACAGCCTGATAGTTTTAATTCCAAACATCAGCGATTGGCTCATCACCATGTCAAGAGTACCGGCAGCGGTTATATTTCTCTTAGTAGCTTTTTCATTTATTAACATAAAAACTTTTTTACGGCTTTTCGGAAGCTTCTTTTTAACAAATTTTCTTTTTGCAGGTTTGATGCTCGCTTTATGGTACTTTGTAAATCCCCAAAATATGTACCTTGGCGGATTCGTAGTCTATTTTGATATTGAACCGATAACCTTAATAGTTTTTACGGCAATTTGTTATTTCTTGCTTAAAGCAATAAACTCGTTTATAAAAATAAAACAACCTAAAAACACAATTTTTAACTTGAATATGCATATTAATGATAAAGTGATCCCCTTACATGCTTTTTATGACACAGGAAACAATCTATTTGACCCTTTTACAGGCAAGCCTGTTATTATCGTCAGCGCAAGCTCTTTGAAAGAGCTTTTTCCCGACAAAGAGCACATATATGAACAGGCAATTCAATTGGGCATGTCTATTCGTTTTATTCCTTGCAGCGTTCTCGGCGGCGATATGCTTCTTCCTTGCTTCACAGCTGAACGCGTACAAATAAGAGGCGTTGAAATAACTATTGAGGTCACCAAAGCAGTTATAGCAGTAACTAAAGATAAAATAAAAGGCGGCGAATTTTCCGCACTTTTACCTTCGGGCATATTCGACAATCAAACAAGTGAAACGGGAGCAGATTATGATGAAACTTTTAAGCTTATTACTCAGTCTAAAAAATAAGATATTCTCTTTTTTGTCAGACGACAGCACTGTTTATTATGTTAACGGAGCGCAAAATCTGCCTGCACCGCTGACAAAGCAAGAGGAAGAGAAAATTCTCAGCGAAATTGAAGAAGAAAACTTCGCACACAGAGAGCTTCTCATAGTACATAATCTTAGACTCGTTGTTTATATTGCAAGGAAATTTGAAAACACAGGTGTTGGAATTGAAGATCTTGTTTCAATAGGAACTATAGGTCTTATTAAAGCGGTCAACACATTTCGTCCGTCAAAGAAAATAAAATTAGCTACCTATGCTTCTCGATGTATAGAAAATGAAATTCTTATGTATTTGAGAAAAATATCTAAAAGCAAAAATGAACTTTCCTTTGACGAACCACTAAATGTAGATTGGGACGGCAACGAATTACTTCTAAGCGATGTTTTAGGCTCTGACAGCGACAGCGTCAACCGCAACATTGAATATCAAGATGAGAAAAAACAGCTTCTGCGTTGTGTAAAAAACTTATCAGAAAGAGAAAGGCAAATAATGACTATGCGTTTCGGTCTTTTCGGTTCTAAGGAATACACTCAAAAGCAGGTAGCTGATATGCTTGGCATATCACAAAGCTATATTTCAAGGCTTGAAAAGCGTATTGTGGAAAAGCTAAAAAGAGAGATAGAGAAAATATAATAGCACAGACTATATGGGAAAAAGGAGCTAAAAGCGGTGTTTTTTTAGCTCCTTTAATTATGACTTATTCTATTATTATACCTTTTTGCGGGACTTTGCCCCGCACCCCACGAGCTTTTGAAAAAGCTCGACCAAAACTTTAGTTGGGTAAGGGAAGGCTCAGTGATTTCGAGTTGGTGCGTGGAAGTGGGAGGTGGGGGCGGCTCCACTCGCTCAATCTAAATGCACTCACTTTTGGCGGTAACTAGGGACAGGTGATTTTGTGCCGAAGACACAAAATCACCTGTCCCCCTTATGCACTATTTAAAAATCCACCGAAATTTTAAATCTTCATCCTCGCCCACAGGCATTGCTTTTTAAGAAAAGTAAAAAACTATACTCTCTCAGTTTTACAATTAAATAGCAAAACAAAAGAGTTTCTTCAGATTTTTAACTCTGCAAGAAACTCTTTATTTACATTAAAGTATAATCAAAAATACAAGCCAACCAAGTCCCATTGTAAACATTGAACCTAAAATAAGACCGATAATGTTCAAAGCAAGCACTGAGCCGGCAGCAAATTTTATGCCCATTGTTGACTCGGCTTCTGAGATGTTTTGCCACTGTAAGTAAACATCCTTGCCTTGATGATAGTATGAGTCAAGACCAACTGAATCCTTATTTGCAGCTTCACTGAAATTACACTCTTTCAATCCGTTAGCAAATAAACTTGCCATTTCTTTATCAGCAAAGGTTATTCTTGCCACAATTCTCAACTCATTAGCAGGCTCAACCTTTCTTAAGTGTCCCGGTTTGAAGCCTGTGCACCACCAATAATAGTCATAGTCACGGGTAAATTCTCTCTCCCAATCCCCGTTTAACTTTTGATGATAAAGTGTCATTTCCATTTTAGGCCAATATTTTTCATCGGCTGTTTTAAAGAAAGTGAAATAACCTGTTTCCTTGCCGTCAGATTCTTTATGATAAATGCCGATTTCACCGCCATAGAAGATATATCCATATTGACCCTTCCAAAGCTGAACCATAAAATCTTTATTATCATATTTAAAGAACACTCTTGTATAGTCGTATTCCAAAGCGATGTAAGGCGAAACTATATCATAAACTCTTGCAAAACCAAAGTTATCCTGCCAGCAATCCTTATCGTTTGTGTAATAATAATCATCGAGATAACTATATTGATAACTTAACACTTGATTTTTTGTCAAGAAGTTTTTTACAACATTGTCACTTGTAACAACATTTACAGCATAAATACCCTCAATGGTTTTGCCTGCAACATTAGCTTTAGCTGTGATGAAAGCTCTGCCGACGCTGACACCTTTTACTTTACCTTCACCGTTGACAGTTGCAATTTTTTCATCAGAAGATGACCATGTTATTTGTGGCTGTACCTCAACACCTGTAACCTTGGCATTGAGCTGAAGCTTAGAGCGTACCTTAACATTAAAATCATCAGCAGATATAACTATCTTATATTTCTGAGCATTAATAAAATCCTCAGGTATACCTGTTGTAATTCCGGCAGCACAAGCTGAAACAGTTAAAGCCATAACAGCTA
The DNA here is from genome assembly GCA_964458915.1 of uncultured Faecalibacterium sp. Taxonomy (GTDB): domain Bacteria; phylum Bacillota; class Clostridia; order Oscillospirales; family Acutalibacteraceae; genus UBA6857. The sequence continues at coordinate 2,619 of CAYWKY010000054.1, read as the reverse complement.
AAACCAACACCGAAAAAAGTAAGGTAAGCTTCTTAATGGTTTTTTTCATTGAAATATCCTCCTTTGCACTTAAAGCTGTGTGCATTGTTGTTATTTAAGCCTTAAAATTAAGTAAGGCTTTCTAAAGAATACCCTGCACAAAAGCGCACAGGGTATTTACATTAAAGCTTGAATATTTTTTTAAATACAAACTCGAACAAGCCCATTTTAAACAGGAAGGTTATAATTTTAACAAAAAACATCATTACGATATTATATTCCTGATTCATTGTACTCTCTGCTTCGGAGATATTCTGCCACGACAAAGTAACATTTTCACCTTGGCAATAATAGGAGTCAATATCCATATCGTCCTTCTGATGTACCTGCTTAAAGCCACATTTCTCCAAACCCTCAGCGAAAAGTCTTGCCATTTCAGCATCCTTAAATGTGAGAGTTGCCTCAGTTCTAAGCTCATCTGCCGGCTCCCACTCTCTGAGTGTACCCGAAACGAAACCTGTACACCACCAATATTTATCAACGGGGCGCTTAAATATAAGCTTATAATCTTCCGGTTTATCTCCCTCTTTTTCCTGATGATAAACAGCCATATCCATTGTCGGCCAATACTTTTCATCAGCAGCATAATAGAAAGTTAAAAGATCTGATTTATCAGACTCTAAAACCTTGTTGTATATGCCTATTTCTGCGCCGTAAATTACGGTGTACTGACCCTTCCAGAGCTGAACCATAAACTCCTGACCTTCATAGTCGAAGAAAACACGAATATAGTCGTATTCCATGCCGATATAAGGTGCAGCATAGTCATAAATTCTCGCATAGCCAAAGGTCTTTTGCCACGAAAGCTTATCGTTTGTGTAATAGTATCCGTAGTCGTAGTCATATTGCAAGGAAAGGACATTGTTAGTTTCAAGATAGGTATAAACATCGTTTTCCTTTTTTACGATTTGAATAGGATATTTTGCACTTAATTCCTCACCTGCAACAACTGCGCTTGCGGTAACAATAACATGACCCTCTTTGACACCCTTTAAGGTACCGTCGGAAGAAATATTAGCTAAGCTATTGTCTGAACAGCTCCAGCTAACAATCGGCTGAACCTCAACACCTTCAACAGCAGCCTTAAACTTAGCTGTTTTGCCTACACCGACAAAGGCACGGTCTGCTACAATTGTCAATTCATACTCTGAATTAAAGCTTTGAATGCCTTCATCTAAGGCGGAAGCACTAAAGCCTAACAAACAAATAACTACGGACATTGAAATAATTAACCCAATTTTTTTTAATACTGTTTTCATCTCATAATCTCCATAATAAATTTTTTAGAATATAATAGCAAATACTAAGCCAAACAGACCCCATTTTAAAAGTATTCTAACAAGGTTGAGCATAAATACTGCACCAAGTCCGAATTTGATTCCCATAGTGTTCTCCGCTTCAGAAATACCTTGCCATGAGAATGTTACACTCTCATCTCCTGAATGATAATATGAGTCAATACCCATATGCTGCTTATCGGTGACCTTTGAAAAGCCACAAGTATGAAGACCGTCAGCGAATAAACCTGCCATAGTCGAATCGTTAAATGTAAGTGTTGCTTCAATTCTCAGCTCATCTGCCGGCTCATACTGTCTGAGAGTACCGGGAACGAAACCTGTACACCACCAATATTTATCAACAGGGCGTTTGAATAAAAGCTTGTATTTATTCGGTATATCCCCTTCTTTTTCCTGATGGTAAACGGACATATCCATAGTCGGCCAATATCTGTTGCTTGCAGCGGCATAGAATGTAAAGGGACTGGAGTTTTTGCCGTCGGCATCTCTGTTATAAATTCCGATTTCGCCGCCGTAAAGCACACCGTATTGACCCTTCCACAGCTGAACTAAAAAGTCCTCATCGTCATAAGTAAAGAAAACACGAATATAGTCATATTCCATACCAATATAAGGTGCGACATAGTCATAAACTCTCGCAAAGCCAAAGTTCTTTTGCCAAGATGCCTTATCGTTAGCGTAGTAATATCCATAGTCATAGTCGTACTGGTAAGAAAGAACATTATTTGTTTCCAAATATGTATGAATAATATTCTCATTTTTTACGACCTGAATAGGATAGCTTGCCGTCAAGGTCTCTCCTGCAACAGCTGCGCTCGCAGTAATTGTAGTATAGCCTTCCTTTTTGCCGGTAACCTTACCCGAAGAATTAATTTCAGCAATTGATGAGTCAAGGGAATTCCATGTTATTGCAGGCTGAACCTCAACACCTGAAACACTGGCTTTAAACTGAGCAGCTTTACCAACACCGACAAACATGTAGTCTGCGCTGATTGTAAGTTCATGGCCATTTGCGAATGTCATTATGCCACTATCATTTGCGCTCGCACTGACAAAGCAAAGACACATGAGAATTGCGGTGACAAAAACAAAAGCTGTTTTTCTTAATAGTCTTTTCATGTCAAACCTCCGTGTATATTACATATTAATTATAGTTTAGAATACCATAGAATATAAATTTTTTCAATAGTTTTTGACCTAATTATAAACTTTTTTAAAATTTACTAACTAAATTGCAACTAATTTTTGATAATAAAAAATAAATTCATTATTATATCGTTGA
>CAYWKY010000053.1:0-10861 GCA_964458915.1 uncultured Faecalibacterium sp. | reverse complement strand
AGAGACTTCTCAAGGCGGTCTTGCTGCCACATATACTCATCCGGGTTCATAAAATTAGTCAATAAAAAGAAAAAGTATATCACCACACAGAGGACAGGTACTTTTGTGCTGTATAGCAAAAAGTACCTGTCCCCATGTATATAAAACTCAAAACAAAAAAATCCACCCGCCTAAGCGAGTGGAAAATCTTCGATTGCAATCTCTTTATTGTATCAATAAATTAATATTGCTCGGGCTTGTCCAGAAGACCAGCAAGAAGATTATCAACAAAATCCTTAATGTAATCAAAAAGGTTTACAAGAGCAGCATAAATGCTATCTAACATGGTTATTTCCTCCTTTCCTATCCTTCTGTAAACATTATAAACCTACTAACTGTTAAAATGGTGAACAAATTGTAAACAAAACTCCAAAAAGTTACATTTAAAGATAAAAATTTAAACATTATTTTAAAATCAAAAGAACAGTCTCCCTACTTTATAAGGGAGACTGTTCCTCAAACATCGTGTTAAAATTACGAACTAATTACAGCCAGTTGATATCGCCGTTGATCTCTCCTTCGATATCAGGAATAACTGTGCTAAGGTGTGCCTTAACCCACTCGATAATGGGAGCAAGGATGCTTAAAATGATTTCTTTAATATCCATTGAAGTATCTCCTTTCTTAATCTTTACACAGCCATTATAACTCCATATACAAGCAAAATGGTTAACAAATTGTAAACAATGTGATTAAAAATTGATGCAAACAGGCATATTGTTTAAATTTTGTCAATAAAATAATTGTTTGTAATTGACTTAATTGTATCATACAATGCTTGATAAGTTATAACTATAAGGCATCTGCTTTTTTAAACGAACTCTATGTGTATTTTTGCGCCAAACATACTAATAGGCAGATGAAAATATAGCTAAAATTTGAATAATATAAAATAAATGTTAAGTATACTTTTCCCTGTCACCTTTTGTCTTATTTATGCGTCTTATTAACGGAATATCAATCAGGAGTGTGTTATGGTTTTTAGTAGTTTAAATTTTGTGTTTATTTTTATGCCTGTGTTTTTCTCGGTTTATTATCTTGTGCCGAATAAATTTAAAAATATTATTTTGCTAATAGGCAGTCTTTCCTTTTATCTCGTTGGCACTTTAGAAAACCCGGAGCATTTCGCTTTATTTATATTAAGTATTATCTGCGACTATTTTATTGGTCTGTTAATAGAAAAATATGATAAGCATAAAAAGCTGTTTTTGGTTATTGGTGTTGCCATTCATTTATTAAGCCTTGGCTTGTTTAAATACGCCGGCTTTATATCGGGTGAGCTAAGCAAGCTGTCACCTGCTTTTTCTTCAACATGGCAGTTAGTTTTGCCCATAGGAATATCATTTTACACCTTTCAAGGCATATCATATATTGCAGATGTTTATAAAGGAAAGGTCAAGGCTCAAAGCAGTCTTTTGCAATATGCGGTTTATATATCCATGTTTGAGCAGCTTATAGCCGGTCCAATCGTTACATATGACTATGTTGAAAAAGAGTTAGAAGACAGAAAAATTACTCTTGAGTGTGCTTTTAAGGGCTTAGGCATATTTATTTTCGGCTTGGGCTTAAAGGTACTGCTGGCGAATCCTTTAGGTAAGCTTTGGTCGCAAACTGAGGCTATCGGCTTTGAGAGCTTGTCAACGCCCCTTGCATGGATGGCGGTTATAGCTTATTCATTTCAGCTTTACTTTGATTTTTTCGGCTATTCCTTAATGGCAATAGGCCTTGGCAAAATGTTAGGCTTTGAATTGCCGAAAAACTTTGATCACCCATATACGAGTCTGTCAATGACAGAGTTTTGGCGAAGGTGGCATATAACCTTAGGCTCATGGTTTAGGGAATATGTCTACATACCCTTAGGCGGAAATAAAAACGGTAATGTTGCCACAGTGAGAAATCTGCTTATCGTTTGGCTTTTAACAGGAATATGGCATGGCGCCGGCTATAATTTTATATTATGGGGCTTTGTTTTGTTCTTGATTATTGTCGCTGAAAAGTTCCTCTATGGCAAATATCTTAAAAAATCACCGATGCTGGGGCATATATATATGGCTCTGCTTATACCGCTGACTTGGGCAATTTTCGCCGTTGGTGACATTTCTCAGCTTGGGGTACTCTTTACACGGTTGTTCCCCTTTTTCGGTGGCGGAATATGGTCAACCTTCAGGTATGACTATCTTAAATATTTAGCTGATTATTATCCGTTTTTCATCGCAGGCTTTTTGCTTTCCTTTAAATTCCCATATAAGCTGATGAAAAAGATAAAAAATAAAATTATAATCGGTTTAATTCTTGCGGTTATATTGGTTTCCAGTGTATACTGTATGTATAAGGGCTTTGATGACCCGTTTTTATATTTCAGATTTTAATTAACAAAGGATGGTAAACAAAATGAAAAAATCTAATTTAATTACACTTGTGGTTTTAATTGTTGCAGTTATTGCAGTTCTTATAATTGCTGTTGTGTCAAAGCCTGCCGGTGGCGGTACTAATGCGCCTGACAGCACCTCACAAGAGAGTACCGAACAGACAACTAATGAAGAAGTAATTCCCAATGAACCTGCTAAAATGGACGATGCCCTTTTTATTGGCGACTCAAGAACTGTAGGCATTATGGAATATGCAGGAATGAACGAGGCGAACTATTTTTGCGACACAGGCATGAGCGTTTTCAATGTAAAATCTAAGCGCTTATCTGTACCAGGTGTGGGTAAGGTAACTCTTGAGGAGCTGCTGAGCAATAAAAAGTACGGCAAGATTTATATAATGCTCGGCATTAATGAGCTTGGCTATAATTTTAACAGTATCATTGATAAGTACAGTGAGCTTATTGATTATGTTGAAATCAAGCAGCCTAATGTAGCTGTGTTTATTCAGGCAAATCTTCATGTTTCAAAAAGCAGATCAGACAGCGACAAGGTTATAAATAACAGCGCAATAGATAAATTAAACAGCGAGCTTAAAAAGCTGGCAAAAAATGAAAATGAGTTTTTCATTGATATTAACACTGAGTTTGACGATGCAACAGGTTCTTTGTCAAGCGACAAAACACAGGATAATGCCCACCTCTACGCTAAATATTATGCTCAGTGGGGTGAGTGGATTAAAATGGAAACAGCCAAATGTATTAAGGAGGGGTGATTTTGACAAGCAAGGAAGATTTTTGTCGAGAAATAAGAGCGCATGAAGGCGCAATGTATGCTTTAGCACATACAATTGTCAAAAATGATTCCGACGCCTGTGAAATCATCAGCGAAGCCATTTACCGTGCGTATTCTAATTTAGACAGCTTAAAGGATGACAAATCCTTTAAATCTTGGATATTGAGCATTGTGCATAACACCGCAGTGGGATATATCAGAAAAAACAGTAAAGTCATACCCTTAGAAGAAGTCAGCAATGCTGATTATAAAAGCGAAGAATCCCTGACAACTAAAATTTCTCTTCGCTCGGCTGTTGAGAGTCTCAGTCAGCCTTATCAAACAGTTATTGTGTTACATTATTACGAAGATTTCTCAATATCTCAAATTTCCAAAATCACCGGTGCAAGTCAAGTTGCTGTTAAGCAACAGCTCTCCAGAGCGAGAAAACAGCTCAGAGAGATATTAAAGGAGGATTTCAGAAATGAATGAATTTGACGAATTTATAAAGAACAATATTCAACCGACAGAAGTTCCTGAGAGTGTGTCGAAAAAAATCGAAGAAACCCTTTCGGCTTTACCTGAAAAAACGGAAAAGAAAAGGGCTAAGGTAAGAATTTTGCCTAAAATTTTAGCTACGGCAGCAACATTGGTTTTCATTTCCCTTTTTGTTATGCCGAATTTGAGCGTCAACTATGCCAGCGCATTGGAAAAAATACCTGTTATAGGCAGTATAGTTAAGGTGGTTACTATACGCAACTATTCCTATTCTGACCGTTTCCACGAGATGAATATCGATGTGCCGAAAATTGAAGACGAGGGCAACGAAGCGGCGGATTATATTAACAAAGATGTTGAGGAGCTGACAAGAATTTTAGCTGAACGCTTTGATGAAGAATTAGAGCTTGTTGGCGACGAGGGTCACAGCTCGATTTATGTAAGCTATGATATAGTCACAAACAGTGATTCATGGTTTACCCTTAAAATTACGGTTTTTGAGGCGGCAGGCAGCAGTAACACCTATTACAAATATTATCACATTGACAAGCTCAAGGGCAAGATTGTCACCTTAGGCGATTTAGCGGAAAATGACGAGTTTTACATTCGTATAAAGGATAATATTAAGCTTCAAATGAAAGATGCCATGAAAGAGGATTCGGATTTAATTTATTGGATAGACCGTGAGGATTTTGGCATGGAATTTGAAGCTCTCGGACCAAAGCATAATTTCTATTGGAATCAGCAGGGAGACCTGGTGATCGTTTACGACAAATATGAAGTTGCGCCCGGCTTTATGGGTACTCCGGAATTTGCGGTGGAAAAAGAGGTTTTGGGCGACTCGTTAAAGCAGGAATACAGAACTACTACCCAGCAATAAAAAGCCTTAACAAGAGAATATAGGAAACAATGACGCAGTCCCAAACAGCGAATGTTAAAGGGACTGCGTTAAAGCTTTATAAAATAAACTTGGCGCACCTGAGTGAGTAAAGCTAAGGTGTTTATTCGGTGCATTTTTATGTGTGCAAAATAAGGTCAAAAAAGTGAGCTGCAAACCTACAGCTCACTTTTAAATTTTGGATTAATATACGAAATCGCTGATGTACATGTAGTTGTCAAGCTCTGCCTTACCAACTGCTGATGAACCTACGATTGTACCACCCTTAATATCCATTGTCATGTGCATGAACTGATTGAGTGAAACAACATGGTTGTTTTCCGGTGTGTAAACAAGCTCAACTGTGCAATCATGATAAACAAGATCGTAGTCAATGTTACGAGCAACGAGTTTAACAGCTGTGTTGTTCTTGAGAATGTCGTTAACTGTTGCAAGCTCAATAGGTGTGAATACAGCGCCGATGGTGCTTGCGCTTGTTGCTGCGTTCTCTGCGGGAGGCTCACTGTTAGTTTCAGTGTTTAATACCATTGTGATTTTAACGGTACCGTCACCCTGATCTGTGCAAGTAGCGGAGCTAATGCAGCTTGCGTCTGTAAGAAGACAACCCTTATCGTTGTGATAAACAGGGAACCATTCCATACCGCCGCCTTTAACTTTGTTTTCTGCGTTGGCTCTTGCTGTTTCTTCGTCTTTAAAGAATGAATTTAAAAGAGGAAGAGCTGTGTTCATAACTGAGCCCTCGAAAGCAGCCTTCTCAGGAGGAATGTTCTGATATTCAACCTTTAAGAAGCCGGGATCGTCAGCCTTAGCCTGATTCATAACCTCAGTGTATTTAGCGAGAATGTCAGCAGCTTCAGTGGGAAGACCTGTGTCTGCCTTGTTGCTGTCGTCGCTGGGTGCGTCAGCTGTGTTGTCGCTGTCGCCTGAGGGAGCAACAGTTGTGGGCTGTGTGGGTTGAGGAGCAGTTGTTGCAGGTGTGTTTACGGTCTGTGAGCCTTGAACAGCAACAGCGCCACCTTCAAGGTTAATGTCGCCTTCAAGATTTATGCCAAAGTTGCCTACAACAATTGCTATAGTTGCAACGAGCAAGCAGGCTACGGCTGACCATAAAGCTGCAACAGTAATGTCTGATTTTTTCATTTGAGATTTCTCCTTTGCTTTATTAAATCTTATTAAGTGAATGATACCACTTAACAAAATAAAAGTCAATGGGTTAAGGCTTATGAAAAGGCAATAATTAACATTTTTATGTTGCTTTTTAGGTATGGTTACTGTATAATTAGTTCAATGATTAACTATTATTAACCTAAGGAGTGAATTTAATGGAACACATTAAAGTTGACTTTACCGGTGGTAACGATAACACAAAAGGCAGAGGCAAAAGTGCTTATCTTATCCCTGAAAAGTCAGGTCTTAAGCTTATTATAAGCATTGTCGGCACTATTGTAGGTGCTTTAGTTGCTTATTATTTTATGCTTCCCCCCCTCAATTTCAAAAGTACGGACACCTATATCTTTTTCGGCATAGTTGCGGCAATATTTGTGGCTCTTCTTTTCCTTACAAGCGGAGCTTTCATCAAGCCGGAATATACCCCCTATGTTAAAAAGCGCAGTATCGTTTCTATTATAGTTATTGGGGTGCTCGTTGTTGTGGTAGCAGTTGGTATGCTGTTTTCCACAGTTGTTTTCAGAGCAAAAACCTACAGCAATATTATTGATGTAAACGAAGACACCAAGTTCGCTTCGGATATTGAGCAGGCTGATTTCTCATCTGTACCTGTTTTGGATAACCTTGCGGCCGGTGTACTCGCAAACAGAACACTCGGTGATTTAGCTTCAATCAACGCTATTTCCCAGTTTGAGGTTTCAAACCAAATGACACAGATAAACTATAAAAACGAACCTGTTAAGGTAACAACCTTAGCTTACGGCGATATTTTTAAGTGGTTTAAAAACACAAGTCAGGGTCTTCCCGGCTATGTTGTTGTCAACATGGTTACACAAAAGGCAGAGCTTAAGCTTTTGCCTGAGGGTGAATATATTAAATATTCAATTCACGAGCATTTCAGCAAATATCTTATGAGACATGTTCGTTTCGCTTACCCCACCTATATTTTCGACACACCTCACTTTGAAATTGACGAAGAGGGCAATCCCTATTGGCTTTGCCCGGTGCTTGATAAAACCATAGGTCTTTTTGGCGGTACCGATGTGAAGGGTGTTGTTATTGTTAACGCTGTTACCGGCGACATGACAGAGTACTCAGCCGACGAAGTTAAAAACAGCGATGAGCTTCAATGGATAGACGGCATATATTCGGCAAGCCTTTTAGTTGAGCAGTTTAATTACTACGGTCAATATAAAAACGGATTTATAAACTCACTTATCGGTCAAGACGGCGTTAAAATGGCAACAGAGGGCGAAAACTTCTTAGCTCAAAATGATGACGTTTATATGTACACAGGTGTCACCTCAGCAGGTAACGACCAAGCTATTATAGGCTTCGTTCTTGTTAACATGAGAACTAAGGACGCTAAATTCTATTCTGTTTCAGGTGCGAAAGAGACCTCTGCTCAATCTTCAGCTCAAGGTGATGTTCAGGACTATGCCTATAAGGCAACCTTCCCGATTCTTCTTAACATAAGCGGTGAGCCTACCTATTTTATGTCCCTAAAGGATGCCGACAATCTGGTTAAGCGTTACGCAATGGTTAATGTTGAAAACTATCAGGTTGTTGTTACCGGCACAACAATTGCCGAGTGTACAGAGGCTTACGCTAAAAAGCTTAAGGAAAACAATATCAATATTAATGTTGATATAGATAAAATTGAAGATGCCACAAATAACGGTGGCGCAAACAGTGACACACCTAAAGCTGACACCAAAACATTAAAGGGTGCTATAACAGATATACGCACAGCGGTTGTTGGCGGCGAAAGTGTCTACTTCTTAGAAATAGACGGCAAGGGTGTTTACTATCGCATTAAAGCTTCAGACGAAGAAATGGTTGTCATTATGTCAAAGGGTGACAATGTTACAATTACATTTGAAGAAAGCGACAGCAAAATAATTGATATTATAACAATCAAATAATAGAAAAAACAGACAGGTGATTTTGTGTCGTAGGGCACTGAATCACCTGTCATTTGTTATATTTGGCTTATTATAGCCCTGAGCTTAAATTAATTTTCACCTTTAATTTTCGACCAATATTCCTTTGCCGCCTGTTCGTTTTTGTTGTCGCCGTAGACATAATAGGTTTTGTCCTTTATGGCATCGGGCAAATATTGCTGCTTAACATAGTGGTGAGGAAATTCGTGAGGGTACTTATAAAATTGACCCTTGTTATTGTTGTCTTCCCCGTCGAAATGTTTGTTTTGCAAGGTACGCGGGATAGGGCCGCTTTTGCCTGCACGAATATCCGCCGCCGCCGCATCATAGGCGTGGTGGGCAGAGGCTGATTTAGGTGAGTTGCACACAAGAACTACAGCATCTGCAAGAGGAATTCTCGCTTCGGGCAGACCCACCATAAGAGCCATATCAACAGCTGACTTAACAATGGGAATTATCATCGGGTAAGCAAGTCCCACATCTTCAGCGGCGCAAACCATAAGTCGTCTTGTGGCTGAGGGCAAGTCACCGGCTTCAAGAAGTCTTGCTAAATAGTGCAGGGCTGCGTCCGGGTCAGAGCCTCGCATACTCTTTTGAAAAGCTGAAAGTATATCGTAATGCTCGTCACCCTCACGGTCGTATTTCATGGCGCTTTTTTGGGTTAGCTCATCTGCTTTTTCTTTAGTTATATGTACTATGCCGTCTATATTCGGCAGGGTACTTAAAACGCAAAGCTCGGCTGAGTTCATAGCCTTTCTGACATCGCCGCCGCAAGAGCGTGCAATGTGTAAAACAACTTCCTCATCGGCAACTATTTTTATATTTTTTTCTTCTTCTAAAAAGCTGAAAGCTCTTTCCACAGCCGGGATAATATCCTCAGGCTCAACGCTTTTAAACTCAAAGACAGTGCATCGGCTGAGAATAGCTCCGTGAATATAGAAATAGGGGTTTTCCGTTGTGGAAGCGATAAGGGTTATCTCGCCTTTTTCAATGTGGTCAAGGAGAGTTTGTTGCTGCTTTTTGTTAAAATATTGAATCTCATCGAGATAAAGAAGAATGCCGTTTGGTGCGGCAAGGGTGTCAAGCTCGGCAACGATAGCTTTTATGTCTGCCGTTGAGGCCGAGGTACCGTTAAGCTTGTGGAATTTTCTGTTGGTACGCAGAGCTATAATTGAAGCGAGAGTGGTTTTGCCTACACCTGACGGGCCGTAAAATATAAGGTTGGGAAGCTCACCGCTTTCTATTATATTTCTCAAAGCCTTTCCTTGGTCTAAAAGGTGGTGCTGACCGACTATGTCTTCAATTCCGTGAGGTCTTATTCTGTCGGCTAAGGGTGCTTTCATATTATCACCTGATTTTAAATGATTGTTAGTGGGTTTATTTTAGCATAAAAGGTAAGGAAAAGCAACGGGAGATTTTTTGCGGAGTCTATGAAGCCTTAAGAAATTTTGAGGACACAAGCCGGTGTGTCTAAAAGCATCTGTTTATTTGTTATGAGCTTTTTGTTTATTCATAAAAATATGAAAAACACTTGATATTTATAATCAGCTGTGATATAATACAAATAATCTGTAATGAATAATTCAGAGTGGGCTTTTTTGAAGTCCACTCTTCTTTATTGCCTTGCAGCGACAATTGAATATTTTTAAAGGAGTGATTTTAATGGCAAAAGGCGGTAACACAGTTAAAGCCGTGTGGGAAATTGTTGAACCCTTCGCAAATGAGCTTGGTCTTAGAATATGGGACATTCGCTTTTTAAAGGAAGGCTCTTCATGGTACCTGAGAATCTTTATTGACAAGGACGGCGGAGTGTCAATTGACGACTGTGTGGATTTAACCCATGCAATTAATGACCCTCTTGATGAGGCAGACCCGATTGAGCAGGCATATTACCTTGAGGTAAGCTCACCCGGTGTTGAAAGAGATTTGGTTCGTGACGAGCATTTTATGGCTAATATCGGCGAAAAAATCAAAGTTAAAATGATAAGACCTGTTGACGGTCAAAGAGAGTTCAGCGGTATTCTTTCGGATTATACCGACGGCAATATCACAATAGCTCTTGAAGACGACAAAGGCTTTACCTTCACTAAAAAAGAGGCATCATGGGTAAAGCTTGACGATTTTAATATGTAATATAAAAGCAGAATAACCGAAAGGAATGAGTATAAAAAGATGAACAAAGATTTTTTTGAAGCAGTGCAGATGCTTGAGAGTGAAAAAGGCATATCTTCCGAATATATTTTCGAGAAAATTCAGGCCGCTATTATTTCTGCAACAAAAAACACCTATGGTAACAGAGACAATGTTGTTGTTGACATTGACCCGGAAAATAAGACTATGAATGTCTATGTAAGAATAGCTGTTGTTGACGAGGTTGAGGAGCCGGCAGCTGAAATGACACTTGAGCAGGCAAGAAGCTATGACGAAAATGCACAGGTCGGCTCATTTGTTGAAATTCCCCTTGAGCCTAAGAAATTCGGCAGAATAGTTGCTCAAACAGCAAAGAGCGTTATTCGTCAGGGTATCAGAGAGGCTGAAAGAGAAATCGCAAATAAAGAGTTCCAAAACAGACACCAAGAGGTTGTTACAGCTAAGGTCAACCTTGTTTATCCCGACACAGGTGATGCCTCAATTGAAATCGGCAGAGTTAATGCAATTCTTCCCAAAAACGAACAGCTTCCCGGTGAAAGCTATGAAGTCGGTCAGCTCATTAAGGTTTATGTAGCTTACACAACAAGCGACACCGGCAGCGGCTTCGCTCATATTTCAAGAAGACATCCGGGTCTTGTTAAGAGATTATTTGAAACAGAAGTTCCCGAAATTTATGACGGCGTAGTTGAAATTATGTCCGTTTCAAGAGAAGCAGGTTCAAGAACTAAAATTGCTGTTAACAGCCACGACGAAAATGTTGACGCTGTTGGCGCTTGCATAGGTCCCAGAGGTCAGAGAGTCAGCAATATTGTTGATATTCTTTGCGGTGAAAAAATCGACATTGTTCGCTATAGTGAGGACCCTGCCGAATATATTTCAGCAGCACTGGCTCCCGCAGAGGTACTCAGCGTTTCAGTAGACGAAAGTGGCGCTAAGGCTTGCAGAGCCGTTGTACCTGACAGCCAGCTTTCATTGGCTATCGGCAACAAGGGTCAGAATGTTCGCCTTGCAGCTAAGCTCACAGG
>CAYWKY010000052.1:0-11001 GCA_964458915.1 uncultured Faecalibacterium sp. | reverse complement strand
TTCCCTTTTCGGCAGAGTACCAAAAAAGCACAGAGACTTAATTTCAGCCTCTGTGCTTGCTATAAAGTCTTGCGGTGCAAAACCTCATCCGCTTTTCTTATTTAAAGAACTTAACTGCGCTCTTGAACATCTTAATGTCATAGTCGCCCAAAACATTCTTGTAAAGACCGTTTGCAATTCTTTCGCTGTGACCCATCTTACCGAAGACTCTGCCGTCGGGGGAGGTGATACCCTCAATTGCGAACATTGAATCGTTGGGGTTAAAGTGAATGTCGTTAGTTGCCTTGCCGTCAAAATCAACATATTGAGTTGCAATCTGTCCGTTCTTAGCAAGCTCAAGAATAGTCTTCTCGTCGCTGAGGAAACGTCCCTCACCATGGGAAATAGGCACATTGTAAATGTCGCCCACATTAGTGTCAGCGAGCCATGGACTCATATTAGAAGCGATTCTTGTTCTAACAATGCGTGACTGGTGGCGAGCTATTGTGTTAAAGGTAAGGGTGGGCATATTCTCCTCGGAATCAACTATCTTGCCATAGGGGACAAGGCCGAGCTTAATAAGTGCCTGGAAGCCGTTGCAAATACCGCACATAAGACCGCTTCTGTTGTCGAGAAGGTCGGTTACCTGCTCTTTAATAGCTGCGTTGCGGAAGAATGCTGTGATAAATTTACCGCTACCGTCGGGTTCGTCGCCGCCGGAGAAACCGCCGGGAATGAAGACCATTTGAGCAGTTTTAAGCTCATTTGCGAAAAGCTCAACGCTTCTTTGAATACCGTCGGCACTGAGGTTGTTAATAACAATTATCTTGCTTTCAGCGCCTGCATCTTCCATAGCCTTAGCTGAGTCAAATTCACAGTTTGTGCCGGGGAAAACAGGGATAAGTACCTTAGGCTTAGCGGTTTTAATTGCGCTGGTGACTCTCTTTTTGCTGTCGAATGAGAATGTCTCTACCTTTGATGATGATTGGTCAATATTGCAGCTATAAACGCTTTCAAGCTTATTTTCGTAGGCGTTTAACAAAGCCATAAGCTCAATTTCTTCGCCGCCCATTTTAATTGTTTGCTTGTCTGTTACATAACCTATTGTTTCGCCATAGTGAACATCCTGTGAAACCTCAAGCAGGAAGCTACCGTAAGAGTAGGAGAAAATATCTTCAAGGCTAATATTTTCGGCATATTCAAAGCCAAGTGAGTTACCAAAGCACATTTTCATTACAGCTTCCGCTGTGCCGCCAAAGCCGGGTGTGTAGCAGGAAACAGCTTTGCCACTTCTGAGAAGCTCAGTAACCTTATTAAAGGTTGCAATAAGTGACTCAGTTACAGGCAAATGATTTTCGTCAAATTCAGGTGTGAGTTTAATAAGCTTGTTGCCTGCCTTTTTAAATTCAGGTGATACAACATCTTCAACCTTGCCTGTTGTTACAGCGAAGCTGACGAGTGTGGGCGGTACATCAAGATTTTCAAAGGTACCACTCATTGAGTCCTTACCACCGATAGCTGCTATCTTAAGGTCTTTTTGCGCTTTAAATGCACCTAAGAGAGCTGAAAGAGGCTTGCCCCAACGCTTCGGGTCTTTGCCCGGTCTTTCAAAGTATTCTTGGAATGTGAGATAAACATCTTGGAATGATGCGCCTGTTGCAATAAGCTTGGAAACAGACTCAACAACAGCCATATATGCGCCGTGGAAAGGTGTTTTCTCTGTGTAATAGGGATTGTAGCCCCATGACATAAATGAGCAGTCATTTGTGTGACCCTTTTCAGTGGAAACAAGCTGAACCATGGCCTGAATTGGGGTGAGCTGATTTTTACCGCCAAAGGGCATAAGTACTGTGCCGGCACCGATAGTTGAGTCAAAGCGTTCACTAAGACCTCTCTTTGAGCAGACATTCAAATCGCTTGCAAGCTTATTCATGTTTTCGGTGAAGTTGCCACTGATTTCTTTCATTGGACACTGTGAAGCGGCAGCAATAATATCGATATGCTTTTCAGCGCCGTTTGAGTTAAGGAAGTCACGGCTAATATCAACAATAGCCTTGCCGTTCCAATACATTGTAAGTCTCTTTTCGTCCTTAACCTTTGCCACAACAGTTGCGTTAAGGTTCTCTTTCTTTGCAAGCTCAAGGAAACGGTCGATGTTCTCTTTTTCAATAACAACAGCCATTCTTTCCTGGCTTTCACTTATGGCAAGCTCTGTGCCGTCAAGACCCTCATACTTTTTAGGAACAGCGTTAAGGTCAATTTCAAGGCCGTCTGCCAGCTCGCCTATAGCAACTGAAACACCGCCTGCGCCAAAGTCGTTACAACGCTTTATCATTCTGCAAGCTTCTTTGTTTCTGAAAAGTCTTTGAAGCTTTCTTTCTTCCGGTGCGTTACCCTTTTGAACCTCTGCACCACAGGTTTCAAGGCTCTCTAAGGTGTGTGATTTTGATGAACCTGTTGCACCGCCACAGCCGTCACGACCTGTTGCGCCACCTAAAAGGATAACAACATCGCCGTCTTCAGGACACTCACGTCTGACATTTTCAGCGGGAGTTGCAGCGATAACAGCACCGATTTCCATTCTCTTAGCTGTGTAACCCTCATGGTATAATTCGTCAACAATACCTGTTGCAAGACCTATCTGGTTACCGTATGAGCTGTAGCCTGCTGCGGCTGTTGTAACAATTTTTCTTTGAGGAAGCTTGCCGGGGATAGTTTCAGCAACGCTCTTTAATGGGTCACCTGCACCGGTTACACGCATTGCGCCATAAACATAGCTTCTGCCTGAAAGGGGGTCACGAATAGCGCCGCCTATGCAGGTTGCCGCACCGCCGAAAGGCTCAATTTCCGTGGGGTGGTTGTGGGTCTCGTTTTTGAAAAGAAGAAGCCATGGCTCTTTTTTGCCGTCAACCTCAACTTCAATTTTAACTGTGCAAGCGTTAATTTCTTCGCTTTCGTCTAATTTATCAAGGTGACCTGTTGCTTTAAGATATTTAGCTGCAAGAGTACCAATATCCATAAGGCAAATAGGTTTAGTTCTGCCAAGCTCTTTTCTTGTTTCGATATAGTCGTCATAAGCCTGCTGTAAAAGCTTATCCTCAAACTTAACGCTATCGATAGTTGTTAAGAATGTGGTGTGACGGCAGTGGTCAGACCAATATGTATCTATCATACGAATTTCAGTGATAGTGGGGTTTCTGCCCTCTTTTTTGAAATATTCCTGACAGAAAGCTATATCGTCGTTATCCATTGCCAAAGCGTATTTTTTAACAAAGTCAGCAAGACCGTCCTTGTCAAGGTCAATAAATCCGTCGAGAGTTTCAACCTCAGTGGGAATGTCATATTTTGTTTTGAGTGTGTCAAAAAGCTCTTGAGAAGCTTCTCTTGACTCAACGGGGTTAATAACATATTTCTTAATTTCGGCAAGCTCAGCTTCTGTTACATCGCCGTAAATAAGATAAACCTTTGCGGTTTTAACAGTGGGTCTTTCACCTTGAGAGATAATCTGAATACACTGAGCTGCTGAGTCTGCTCTTTGGTCAAACTGACCGGGAAGGGGTTCAACAGCAAAAACTGATGCACCGGTTGTGTCGATTTCTTCGCTTGTTATATCGAGCTGAGGCTCAGAGAAAACATTTTTAACTGCATAGTCAAAGAGTGACTTTTCAATATCCTCTGCATCATAGCGGTTAATAACACGAAGGTCTGTGACACTTTTAATGCCAAGTAATGAATTTATGTCGCCTAAAAGACCCTTAGCTTCGTTGGCGAGTTCCTTTTTCTTTTCAACATATATGCGATATACCATTTATTTTGCCTCCTTGGCTTTTTTGCCTATATCGTTTCTGTAAAATGCGTTTTCAAAGCTTATTGTTTTAACCTTAGCGTAGGCTGCATCAATAGCAGCTTCAAGAGTTTTAGCTGTGGCTGTTACTCCCAAGACTCTGCCGCCGTTTGTTTTAAGCTCATTGTCTTCGAGCTTTGCTCC
Organism: uncultured Faecalibacterium sp.; assembly: GCA_964458915.1. Lineage (GTDB taxonomy): Bacteria > Bacillota > Clostridia > Oscillospirales > Acutalibacteraceae > UBA6857. Next base: position 7,034 of record CAYWKY010000052.1, on the reverse strand, counting down.
GGCAACATAAACACTGTCCTTTACGCTTTCGGGAATATGAATTGCAAAGCCCTTGTCGTACTTCTGGGGATAACCCTTTGAAGCCATAATAACACAGCAGGCATTTTCATCTTTAAATTTTACCGGTGTTTCGGCTAAGGTACCGTTAGTTGTAGCCATCATAACTGTGAGCAGGTCGCTTTCAAGAAGAGGAAGAACTACCTGAGTCTCAGGGTCACCGAAACGGCAGTTGTACTCAATAACCTTAGGGCCTTTTTCGGTTATCATAAGTCCGAAGTAAAGGCAACCCTTAAAGGTACGACCCTCAGAATTCATAGCGTTAATTGTGGGCAGGAAAATCTTTTCCATACACTCTTTAGCAACAGCTTCGGTGTAATAAGGGTTTGGTGCTACAGTACCCATACCGCCGGTGTTAAGACCCTCATCGTTGTCAAGCGCTCTCTTGTGATCCATTGATGATACCATTGGTACCACAGTTTTGCCGTCTGTGAATGACAACACAGAAACCTCAGGGCCTGTAAGGAATTCTTCAATGACAATATTACTTCCGCTTTCACCGAAAACCTTATCCTGCATCATAGATTTAACGGCATCTTTGGCTTCATCTCTTGTCATGGCAATAATAACACCCTTGCCTAAAGCGAGACCGTCAGCCTTTATAACAGTGGGAATGGGAGCTGTTTCAAGGTAGGCAAGAGCCTTTTCCATATCGCTGAAAACTTCATATTCCGCAGTGGGAATGCCGTATTTTTTCATAAGATTTTTTGAAAAAACCTTGCTGCCCTCAATAATTGCAGCCTTGCTTTCAGGGCCGAAGCAGGGGATACCAAGCTTATTTAATTCGTCTACTGCGCCGAGTACCAATGGGTCATCGGGAGCAACAACAGCATAATCAACGGCATTGTCTTTAGCGAAATCGCAAATGCCCTTTATGTCCGTTGCGCCAATTGCCACACATTCAGCGTCTTGAGCTATACCGCCGTTGCCGGGTAAGGCATAGATTTTTTCAATATCCTTATTTTCTTTAAGCTTTTTGATGATAGCGTGTTCACGTCCGCCACCACCGACAACCATAATTTTCATAGTGGTCACCTCTTAATCATTATATATGGGTGCTTTTCAAAACAAGAAAAGCACCTTTGGGTTTCAACTTGCGAGAAGTGAAATTAATGGTGGAAAAGTCTCATTTTTGTAAAGGACATTACCATATTATATTTGTCGGCACATTCAATAACAGCGTCGTCTCTTATTGAACCGCCCGGCTGAGCAATATAGCTGACACCGCTTTTGTATGCTCTTTCAATGTTGTCTGAGAATGGGAAGAAAGCGTCGGAGCCGAGAGCAACACCCTTGATAGTTGCAAGGTAGGCATCCATTTCTTCTCTTGTAAAGGGTTCGGGCTGTTCGGTGAAGTATTTTTGCCAAATTCCGTCAGCACAAACGTCCTCCTCGTTTTTGTTTATGTAGCCGTCAATAACATTGTCACGGTCTGCTCTGCCGAGAGTGGGCAGGAAGGGGAGGTTCAGAACCTTATCAGCCTGACGAAGATGCCAAGTGTCTGCCTTTGTGCCGGCAAGACGTGTGCAGTGGATTCTTGACTGCTGACCTGCGCCTACACCGATAGCCTGACCGTCAACAGCATAGCAAACTGAGTTTGACTGAGTGTATTTAAGTGTAATAAGAGCAATTATCAAGTCTCTTTTTGCGCTGTCGGAAAGTTCTTTGTTGCTTGTCACGATTTCGCTGAGAAGCGCTTCGTTAATTTCAAAGTTGTTTCTACCCTGCTGGAATGTGATGCCAAAAACCTGCTTGGTTTCGATTTCAGCGGGTACATAGTTCGGGTCAATTTTAACAATATTGTAGTTGCCCTTTCTCTTTTGCTTTAAAATTTCAAGAGCTTCATCGGTGTAACCGGGAGCGATAACACCGTCGGAAATTTCACGCTTAATAAGCTTAGCTGTCACTGTGTCGCAAACGTCTGAAAGGGCTATCCAGTCACCGAATGAGGACATTCTGTCGGTACCTCTTGCTCTGGCATAAGCGCAAGCAAGGGGGCTTTCGTCGAGACCATCAATATCATCAACAAAGCAAGCCTTTTTCAGCTTTTCGGGGAGAATTGTGCCAACAGCCGCTGAGGTGGGGCTGACATGCTTAAAGGAAGCGGCACAGGGAAGTCCGGTAGCTTCTTTAATTTCCTTAACAAGTTGCCATGAGTTAAAAGCGTCAAGGAAGTTGATGTAACCGGGTCTGCCGCAGAGAATTTCAATGGGAAGCTCTGAGCCGTCATTCATATAGATTTTTGAAGGCTTTTGATTAGGGTTGCAGCCGTATTTAAGTTCAAATTCTTTCATAATGACCTCCGATTATTTGTTTTTATTTACTACTCTGGTTTCGGTTTCGCCTGTAGCAATGTCGATATATCTGACAAAAAGCGACACCTTGTTTTCTTCGTTAAGGTTTTCCCAAATTTGCTCTGTAAGCTGGTCTATTGAAAGGTCGTCAAGCTCAAGAGTTTTGGGTTCACCCTCAAATGAGGGCAGGGGATTGCCGTCACCGTTATAGGTGTGGATAAACTTTGCTTTGCCGCAAAGAGGATTTGAGTAAGCGTAGGTGAATCTTTCACATGAGCTGTCGTCACCCTCGGCACTTTTAAGAATTGACATAGCGTAGTTCATGCCGTCTTTGTCAAGGCGAATAATGCCTGAAATTCTTGGGGTGAAGTTGGGCTTGTCATCCTCAAACTCTCTTGTACGAAGAGCCTGCTCAAAGGTCATCTGCTTATCCATAAGATCATAGATAGTGTCTGTTTGATCTCCGTTTGTTACGATGGTTTTGTTGCCCAATACTCTTACGGGATAATAGATAATAAGGTGAGGGTCTGTCATTTTGCTTTCGTCAAATGCCTTTGTACGCATTGCATCGCCCTCAAGAACAAAAACACGGTTACGGCTGTTTTCGCTTCTGCCCATAATGAAATAAGCAGTTATAGCTTTTTTACCGTCTTTGCTTTTGCCGATGATAATACCTCTGCCGTGGTAGGCAAGTGAATTTAGCTCATCTTTAATAGTTGAAACTTTCATCTCTTACTCTCCTATATATACTTTGTTGTTTTTAACTGTCAGCTTGTCCTCGCAGAAAAGTCTGACTGCTTCGGGAAGAATCTTCCACTCAGCCTGCTCCATTATTCTTTTTTGAAGGGTTTCGGGAGTGTCGTCCTGTTTCACCTCAACAGCCTTTTGCAAAATAATAGGGCCTGCGTCACATTCAGGTGTAACAAAATGTACTGTTGCGCCTGAAACCTTAACCCCTTTTTCAAGAGCCGCCTGATGAACATGAAGACCGTAGAAGCCTTTGCCGCAGAAAGAGGGAATCAGGGCAGGGTGAATATTTATAATTGCGTTGGGATAAGCTTCATAAACCTGCTCGTCAATAATTGTAAGAAAGCCTGCCAGTACCACAAGGTCAATGTCAGCTTCTTTTAAGGTGTCTGTGAGGGCTTTGGAGTAGCCGGCAATACCGTCGTAATCCTTTTTAGAAAGCACCACAGTGTCAATACCTGCTTTTTTCGCTCTTTCGAGAGCAAAAACACCCGGCTTTGAAGCGACAACAAGTGTTATTTTGCTCTGACCAAAAAGTCCGTCTTTTTCGCTGTCAATAAGACTTTGCAGATTTGTTCCGCCGCCTGAGACGAGAACGGCGATTTTCTTTGCTTTATTCAAGGCTCAAGCTCCTCTCAGATAATTGTTACCTTGTCTTCGGATTTGATGATTTCGCCTAAGATATAAGCGTCTTCGCCGTTAGCCTTGAGAACCTCAAGAGCTTTTTCGGCATCCTCTTTAGCTACAACAACGCTCATGCCAACGCCCATATTATAGGTGTTAAACATATCTCTTTCGGGAATGTTGCCTGTTTTTGCAATAAGATCGAAAATAGGAAGAATTTTAACGTCACTCTTTTTGATTTTTGCGCCGTAGCCGTCGGGAAGACTTCTGGGGATATTCTCATAGAAGCCACCGCCTGTGATGTGTGACACTGCCTTAACTGTAACTTCCTCAAACAGAGCGCACATGGGCTTTACATAAATCTTTGTGGGTGCCAGAAGTGCTTCGCCAAGGCTCTTTCCGCCAAGCTCTTCTCTTGGGGACTTAAGATCGCAGTTTTCAATGTCGAAAACCTTTCTTACAAGGGAAAAACCGTTTGAATGAACACCGCTGGAGGGCAGAGCGATAATAACGTCGCCTTCGGTAACCTTTGAGTTGTCGAGAATATTCTTCTTGTCAACAACACCTACGCTAAAGCCTGCAAGGTCATATTCGTCAATAGGATAGAAACCGGGCATTTCAGCTGTTTCGCCACCGATAAGCGCTGCGCCGGACTGAACACAGCCCTCAGCAACACCTGCAACTATCTGAGCGATTTTCTCAGGTACGTTTTTACCGCAAGCGATATAGTCAAGGAAGAAAAGGGGCTTTGCGCCACAGCAGATAATATCGTTTACACACATAGCAACGCAGTCGATACCAACTGTGTCATGCTTATCCATAAGGAAAGCGATTTTAAGCTTTGTACCAACACCGTCGGTACCTGAAACGAGAACAGGCTTTTCCATGCCTTCTGTATCAAGTTCAAAAAGGCCACCGAAGCCTCCGACATCTGAGCAGACACCCTTTGTCATAGTTCTCATAATATGCTGTTTCATAAGTTCAACGGCTTTGTAGCCGGCTGTAATATCAACGCCTGCAGCAGCGTAGGACTGTGATTGGGAGTTTTTCATTTTAATTTACCCGTTCCTTTCGATTATTAAAAAATATTTTTTATTATTCTTTGCCATTCCAGCAATAAGTGCAAAGGCAATCTTCGGAAAGACCGATAGCCTCAATAAGACCTGAAAGGCTTTGATAGCCTAAGGAGTGGAAACCTAATTTTCCGCAGATTGAGTTTAAAAGTGCCTTACCTCTTTCAGTTGAAGCGTCGGCATATTCCTCAATATGCTTTTCGCCTTCCTCACCCTCAAGGTCAAGAATTGTTCTTCTTGCAATAAGATCTCTGTCTGAGTTACCTCTTGAGAAGTTGAGATACTTACAGCTATACATAATCGGCGGGCAAGCACTTCTCATATGTACCTCTTTTGCGCCGTGGCTGTAAAGAAATTCTACGGTTTCTCGAAGCTGAGTACCTCTGACGATACTGTCATCGACAAAAAGCAATTTTTTGCCCTGGATAAGCTCGTGAACAGGAATCATTTTCATTCGAGCCACTTTGTTGCGTTCCTTTTGGTTGGCAGGCATAAAGCTTCTGGGCCATGTGGGTGTGTATTTAATAAATGGTCTTGCAAAGGGAATGTCGCTTTCGTTAGCGTAGCCGATAGCGTGGGGAGTGCCGGAATCCGGAACTCCGCTGACAAAATCTATATCGGTACATTTGCCTGCGGCCATGTCGTCTCTTGCCATTATTTCGCCGTTGCGAGTACGCATGACCTCCACGTTGACACCCTCATATTTTGAGTTGGGGTATCCGTAATATGTCCAAAGGAAGGAGCATATTTTCATTTTGGGTAATGCGGGCTTGAGTACCTCAATTTTATCGGGAGTGAGAAGGTCAATTTCACCGGGACCCAGCTCCTTAACAAATTCATAGTCTAATTTTTCAAAGGCAAAGGATTCAAATGAAACGCAGTGACCGTCTTCGTCCTTGCCTAAAACTACCGGGGTACGACCTAAGCGGTCTCTTGCGGCAATAATAGAGCCGTCTTCCTTTAAGATAATAAGAGAAAGAGAGCCTTCGATTTTTTCCTGGCAAAAACGAATACCGTCTTCAAAGCTGTCTTTTTGGTTTATGAGAGCAGCGGCAAGCTCAGTTGAGTTAATTTTTCCGCCTGTCATGGCAGTAAAATGTCCACCGCTGTTTTCAAGGAATTTCTCTATAAGTTCTTCGGAGTTATTGATAATTCCGATTGTGGATATGGCATAAACACCTAAGTTTGAGCGAATGAGAATAGGTTGCGCGTCGCTGTCGCTTATGCAGCCTATACAGGCATTGCCCTGCATTTCATCGGTGATGCCAGCAAATTTTGTTCTGAAGGGTGAATTTTCAATGTTATGAATGTCACGCTGAAAGCCGCTTTCGCTGTTGAGCGCAGCCATACCGCCACGGCGAGTGCCGAGATGTGAGTGATAGTCTACACCGAAAAATACATCCAGAACAACATCTCTTTTAGATGTTGCACCGAAAAATCCTCCCATAATTTTACCTCCGAATTAAATTAGAAATTATACTGCTTTTCTGCTGCCTCATTTTTTTGAAGTACTGTTTCAGTGTCAGCCTTTCTCTTATCCTGAAGCTTTTTGGAAAGCTCCTCATCTGACACAGCGAGTATTTCAATTGACAACAAGGCGGCATTGACAGCTCCATCGATAGCAACAGTGGCAACGGGAATGCCTGAGGGCATTTGCACTGTTGAAAGAAGAGCATCAATACCGTCGAGATATTTTGATTTCATGGGAATTCCTATAACAGGGAGTGTAGTGTTTGCGGCAATAGCGCCTGCAAGATGAGCTGCCATTCCGGCGGCGGCTATAATACAACCGAAGCCCTTTTCTTTTGCTGTTTCGCTAAAAGCTTTAGCCTCAGCCGGGGTACGATGAGCCGAATAAATATGAAGCTCATAAGGTATACCAAACTGTTTTAAGGTGTCGGCAGCTTTTGAAACAACAGGTAAATCGCTGTCACTTCCCATAATAATTGCAACTTTTTTCATTATATATATCCTCCTTAAAAAAGAGTTTTTTTGACAAAATAAAAAAGGGCACACTTAAACAAGGAATCTCCCTTATAAGTAAGCCCAGACGGTCGACAAATAACTACCCCTGATCCATGTGGTGCTCCACTAAAACCGTCAGTTTCAAGGGAATGTATTAACATGTGTTGCGACGATAAACCGCATTAGAAGTATACCACACATCTTCGTCAAAAGTCAACAAAAAAAGGGGGTTATTTACTTTTTGTGCATAAGGTCAAAATTGTTTAACTTAGGT
>CAYWKY010000051.1:0-11365 GCA_964458915.1 uncultured Faecalibacterium sp. | reverse complement strand
GAACTTAGTTTATCCCATTGACTCAGACCCGGAGTACCTCGACCCGCAAATTATATCTCAAAGCGGAGCAAAAAATATTATTGCCAACTGCTTTGAAGGTCTTGTCACCTTAAATGAAAGCAGCGAAATTGTTCCCGGCTGCGCTGAAAGCTGGAGCATTTCCGACGACGGACTAACCTACACCTTTAATTTGAGAAAAGATTGTAAGTGGCGTGTGAGCATATACGCTTCGCCTCTTTTAGGCTTAGACTCATCTCAAACCAACACTTTACCTGTCACAGCCTACGATTTTGACTTTGGCATAACAAGAGCCCTTTTGCCGGAAACAAAATCACCGAGTGCCGCTTCACTTTTAGCAATCGAAAACGCTTCTAAGGTCAACTCAGGCAAAATGACAGCCGATAAATTAGGTGTTAGAGCTATTGACGATTACACCCTTGAAATCAGCTTAGAGCATAAAGACCCGGATTTTCTTTACACTCTGCTTCAAAGCGCCTGTATGCCATGCAACGAGGCTTTCTTTAACGCTACAGGCGGCAGATATGGTCTTGCAGTAAAATATCTCATATATAACGGCCCCTTTTATCTTAATAACTGGGTTGATGATGTGTCCCTTTCCATAAGAAAAAACACAACCTACTATGATAAGGATAGCGTAATGCCACGTTCCGTCTATTTTTCTATTTATGATGAGCAGGAAACACGTTTAAAGAAGCTAAAGGATAAAACCTATTCAGTTTCACCTTTGACTCAAGCTCAAGCTTCAGAGATTGCAGACAAGAAAAAATACACTGTCAACAGCTTTGACAATGCAATGCAATGCTTTATCTTTAACTGTAGTGACAGTATACTCTCAAACACTAATATTCGCCGTTCCTTGGCTGCTTCCTTCGATTACACCTCCCTTTATGAGGTATTCGGTGAGAGAACAGCAAAGGGCATAGTACCAAAAGGACTTAACATCAGCTCACTTAAATATCGTGAGTCTGCGTCTGAGATTTCTCTTTATCATAATGAGAACCCTGCCGAATTATTTAACGCAGGACTAAAACAATTAGACATTTCCTCTGCCGAGCTGACAGTGCTTTGTACTCAAGAAAATGAGGCAATCATAAGAAAGCTTATGCAGGCTTGGCAGGCATCTTTAGGCATAAACTGCGCTGTTTTTGTTGAAACAGTCACAGAAAATGAGCTTAACACAAGAATCAACCAAAGAAACTATCAGCTTGCTTTCACAACTATAAAATACAACACCGACACCGCTTTTAACGCTCTTTATCGCTATAAATCAGACAGTGCAGACAACATTATCTCTCTTAAGAGCAAGGCATATGACAAGCTTGTTGACAGCATAAAAACAGCTGAGAATGTGACCGAAAGCATTAAAGCCGCAGAGAAATGCGAAAACTATCTTGTTTCTGCCACTGCTATTATACCCCTTTATGAAAGACAGGTTTATATGGGTATGGGCAAAGGTGTTTCGGGAGCATATTCCTGCCTTTGCGGAGATATAGTCTATTTTAAGCATACGCTTTCAAAATAAATTAAAATAACGGAGGAAACTAAAATGAGTAAAGTAAAAAATGACGCAAAAATCAAGAACCCAATTATCGGCGCAGTGCGTGAACAGCTTGAGCACCGTGCAACATGGCTTTATCTTCTTTGTGATGAAGCTCAAAAGCGTGGCCTTGACCCCAAAGATTTTGGTTCAGCAGCTGTAAAGCGTTGCGGTCTTATGCAGGGTAAGGGTCTTGTTGAAAAGGGCAAGACAGACTCTCTTGTAGGTCTTAGAAAGACACTTTTCACAAAGCCTGCACAGTGGGTTTTTGAGATGGACATTAAAAATTCAACAGATGATGAGCTGGAAATTCACTTCCACTATTGCCCCCTTGTTAAGGCTTGGCAAAAGGCCGGCTGCAGCGACGAAGAAATCGCTATGCTTTGCGACATCGCTATGTGCGGTGACAGAGGCATTGGTGAGAGATATGGCGCAGTGCTTGACCTGCCTAAAACCATTGCAAACGGCGATGACATTTGCCACTTGAGATACCATAAGAAGTAAGATAAAGACAGTCTTTTAAAGCCAAAAAATTATTCCCGAACAAGTCAAATGTTCGGGAATTTTTCATATCTTGTTTTTCTTAAGTGCCTTATTAACCTTAACGCCTATAAAACTCGCCATAACCGCCTTAACAATGTCGCCTAAAATAAACGGCAAGGAAATTGATAAAAACGCCGCCTTAACATTAAAACCATTATAAAAGCACATCATTATAATTGCACATATGTGCTGTGCCGGAATCCCCACAAGAACCGTTACGGCGCAGTACCGAGGAAAAGAAAACTCTCTGCCCTTAAATAGGCTTATAAGCACAACAGCCAAAATAAAGCCAAAGTAATATCCACCTGTAGGGCCGAAAATTTTGCTCAGACCGCTTGTACCGCCGGAAAAAAACGGCAAGCCAATTATTCCCATTAAAACATAAGCTATCATTGATAGTCCTGCCTGCGTCGGAGTCAACACAAGAGCAATTAAATTCACCATAACCGTCATCAGACTTATGCCCGACGGCGGTACGGGAATAACTAAATATGCTGTGGCACTTAAAAGGCTTATACATATTGCCGCCTTTGCGACAGAATAAATATCAAGCTTCTTATTTGTCATTGGGAATCTCTGATATGCCATAAGCGGCAACAAGTCTGTCGTACTCCTCATCGGTTATAGTGATAACGCTGCCGTGGCGAGGACTTAAGTGGTCAAAGGAAGTGAGTCTTGCTCTGAATTTCTTAAAGGTTTTAAAGTCACTTGTCATTTGTGCAAAATAGTGGTCTGTACCGTATTCGTCCATAACCATCATCCATTTATCTGTACCGTTTATGTTATACATTGAGCTGCCCTCAACGCCGAACCAGTTAAGTGACACTATTTGAGGCTCTTCCTCATCATAAGGGCCGGTGAGATTTTTCGAGCGCACATAGGCAATTTTCTGAGTTTCATCGTGCTTGAAATAGAGATAGTAATATCCGTCTTTTTCGTTATAAACTATATCGCCGTCTATACACTGAATACCTTCGTCCTGTCTACCGTAAAGAGGCTTCGGCTCTGTTTCAAAGGTTTTAAAGTCCTTTGTGTAAGCATAGTAGTGACCTGCTATATCATTTTCATAGGTGGAGTGAGCCCAATAAACCATGTACATACCCACATTTTCATCCCATATAGCCTGAGGCGCCCATGCTCTGTTGGTACCGGAAAACTCACCGCCAAAGGAACGCATATCGATAATTGTTTCATCTGTCCAATTAACAAGGTCTTCGCTTTTCCATGTTACAAGAGCGTGGTTTGATGTCCAGCCCTCGCTGGCTTTCATATCCGTACCAATCAAATAAAAGCAGCCGTCTTGACCGCGCAAAATATACGGGTCTCTAACACTTGTTTTGCCCTTGCTATGCTCCACAACGCTTTTATAGTCGTTTAAAGCCGAGAAATTGTAGCCGTCCTTGCTGACAGCGAAATGAATCTGCTCCTGCTCCGGTTCGTTGCCGGTAAAATAAACAAAAAGGTAAGCATCCTTTTTGCTGACAACAGGCCAAGCATAGTCATTGACAGCAAGATTCCACAAATTCACACCGACCATTAAAATTGCAATTAAATATCTGATTATTTTAGTATGCTGCATAAAAACACCCTCTTATGGTTAATTTTGACCATTGTAGCATTAAAATCTGATTTTGTCAAAAATTACTCTAATATCTCTTTCGCCTCTTTGAAGCACTCTACACTACGACCGAGTATACCATGAATTTGAGCAATTCCTATGCCGTAGTTAGTTATGGGGGTACCGTTTTCACGGCAAATAGAAATTCTGTTTTTCATTTCATTTTCCGTTAGCATACACCCCCCGCAATGAACAACGAGAGCATAATCCTTTGTGTTTTCAGGAAAATCTCCACCGCTTGTAAAGTCAAATTGTAATTTTTGACCCGAATAGCTTTCTATCCACTGCGGAATTTTTACACTGCCTATATCCTTACACTGCCTATGGTGAGTGCAGCCCTCAGAAATAAGCACCTTATCACCCCGCTTTAGCTTTTTTAGCTTAGCTATGCCGTAAAGAGCCGAGGTAAGATTCCCCTTGTATCTTGCAAATAAAATTGAAAACGAAGTCAAAGCAATGTCCTTTGGCACTATTTTCGCCACTTCACCGAAGACCTGAGAGTCAGTGATAACAAGCTTAGGTGTCACTTTTAATTTATCAAGGGCATTTTGAAGTGAGCTTACCTGTACCGACACTGTTATTGCGCCTATCTCTAACAACTCACGAATAGTTTGCTGCTGAGGTAAAATCAGCCTGCCCTTTGGCGCAGACTCGTCAATTGGCATAACTAAAATAACTGTATCGCCTTTTTCCACCAAGTCTGAAAGGATTTTTTTATTGCTTCTTTTTTCTCTTAGAATGTTTGCAATTTTTTCCTTAAGCTCCTTTATATTTGCCCCGGTTTTTGAGCTGACATAAATAGAGTTTTTCTCCTCATAAGGTATCTCATCTAACAAATCAGACTTGTTGAAAGCTATAATGTACGGCAGCTTTCGGCTCTCAAAAAGCGTTTTCAGCTCCTCGTCCTGATGTGACATTCCCTTTTGTGAATCGACCACAAGCACAGCTATATTAGTTGACGATAAAACCTCTTTGGCTCTTTTTACTCTCATCTCGCCTAACTCGCCCTCATCGTCTATACCCGGTGTGTCAATTATAACCACCGGACCTAAGGGCAACAGCTCCATAGCCTTTTTTACCGGGTCTGTTGTGGTACCCTTAACATCTGAAACAAGTGAAAGAGACTGACCTGTAACTGCGTTGACAAGGCTGGATTTGCCTGCATTTCTCATACCAAAAAAGCCTATGTGAACTCTTTCGGCTGACACAACTGAATTAAGACTCATAATTTTTCACCTTAAAACCTGAAATCACGTCTGTTTGAACTTTTAATAGCTTCAATATTTTCTTTGGCTATGGCTCTGACTTTATCCTTAGGAATTTTTTCAAGCTCTCTTTCAATGAGCTTAAAACCTGTTTCCTTAGTCTTTTCGCTTGCGTAGTCAACTAAATATTCCGTAAGAGTCATAAGTGCATTAGGGTGACAGCAGTTGAGAATCTGACCCTTTTTGCAAAGGCTCATAAATCTGTCGCCTGTTCTGCCCTCACGGTAGCAGGCTGTGCAAAATGACGGAATATGGTCAAGCGCCATAAGCCAGTTTACAACCTCATCAAGGCTTCTTTGGTCTGAAACATCAAACTGCTCTGAATCATGAGGTCTTTCTTCCTCAGTGTAGCCACCTACAGATGTTCTTGACGCGCCGCTTATTTGAGAAATGCCAAGCTCTAAAGCTCTGCCTCTGACCTTTTCGCTTTCTCTTGTGGAGATTATCATACCTGTGTATGGCACTGCGATTCTTATGCAAGCGATAATTTTCTCGAATATATCATCAGGTATGCCATTGTCGAAGGTATCCGGGTCAATATCGTCGGCTCTTTTAAGTCTGGGTACGCTTATTGTGTGCGGACCTACTCCGTGTACCGCTTCAAGATGCTCTGCGTGCATAAGAAGACCGGCAAACTCATATTTATATCCCTCAAGACCAAATAAAACGCCTAAACCAACATCGTCAATCCCGCCTTCCATAGCTCTGTCCATAGCCTCAGTGTGATAGTCATAGTCATGCTTTGGACCTGTTGGATGAAGCTCTAAGTAGCTTTTTTTGTTATAGGTTTCCTGAAAGAGAATGTATGTTCCTATACCTGCGTCCTTTAATTTGCGATAATTTTCCACAGTTGTGGCAGCAATGTTAACATTCACTCGTCTTATTGCGCCGTTTTTGTGCTGAATACTGTAAATTGTTTTGATGCACTCTAAAATATATTCGATAGGGTTGTTTTTCGGGTCTTCGCCGGCTTCAATGGCAAGTCTTTTATGACCCATATCCTGAAGCGCAATAACCTCTTTTTTAACCTCCTGTTGAGTCAGCTTTTTTCTTGCAATATGTTTATTTTTCATATGGTACGGGCAGTAAACACAGCCGTTAACACAGTAGTTTGAAAGATAAAGAGGGGCAAACATAACTATTCTGTTGCCATAAAAGGCCTGCTTTATTTCTTGAGCCAGCTCATACATTTTCTTTATTATTTCCTCGTTCTCACAAGCCAAAAGCACACTCGCCTGTCTGTGAGTAAGACCCGAACAGATAATACCGTCCTCGGTTTTCTTAGGTCTTGCTTCTTCTAATAGTTTTAAAATAAGCTCCTTATTATTTTTATTTTCCTCGGCATATTTAATCGTTTCGAGTATTTCCTCATGGTTTATAAATTCCTCTGCTTTAAGCGATTTAGGGTTATAGTTTGACATTTTCCTTTACCTCGTTTCTTCATTTGCTATATCTCCTCGGTCACAAACAACACTGTAGCCGATTTTTTCCATTTTTGCTTTTAGCTCTCTGACACATTGTGCCGACTCCTGCCCTGAGAAAATTTTGCCCTCATAGAGCATATATTTTTCTCTCACATTATTCGGCGAAAGATTCGGCATAATAACATTCGCCCCTGAAAGTACACCTTTTTCTCTGCCGTCCTTGTCGGCGGTACCTAAAGCAGTAGTAGCCGGCAAAAGAATATTTGGCTTTATAAGTCGTATAAGTGACAAAAGAAAAAGTGTCAATGGCACACTGCCGCATTTTTCCTGTTTAAAGGGTGTGTCCTTATGGGTTATAAATGGCCCTATTCCGCACATATGAGGCGAAAATTCCTCAATAAATTTTAAGTCACAGGCAAGCTCCTTCGCCCCTTGATATGGTGAGCCGACCATAAAACCGCAGCCCACCTGATAGCCTATAGCTTTTAAGCTTTCAAGGCATTTCATTCTATTTTCAAATTTCATGCTATTAGGGTGGAGTCTTTCATAATGCTCCTTATCTGCCGTTTCGTGGCGCAAAAGGTATCTGTCTGCACCGAAAGCAAAAAGCCTTTCATAGCTTTCTTTTGAACGCTCACCCAGAGAAAGAGTTATAGCGCAGTTCGGGTATATTTTTTTAATTTCGCCTATTATTTCACACAGTACCTCATCACTGTAATAAGCATCCTCACCGCCTTGCAAAACAAAGGTGCGAAAGCCTAAAGCGTAGCCTTCCTTGCAACATTCTAAAATTTCATTTTTATTTAGGCGGTATCTGCAAGCATTTTTGTTGCTCTTTCTTATTCCGCAGTAGTAGCAATCATTTTTGCAAAAATTACTTATTTCAATAAGCCCTCTTATATAAATTTTATTGCCGTAGTATTTTTTAGCTTCTTCCCTCGCCTTTTCGGCGCAGTAATAATAAAGCTCACTGTCAAAGCCTTCAATAAGCTTTTGGTACTCCTGTAAGGTGAGGCTTCTGTTTTTTTGAAGCTTGTCTATTAAATTAAAAAGCTCATTCTTCATAGGCTACCACATTTGAATAGGCCGTTTTAACGCTGACACCGTTTAGCTTGCCTATTTTGCCCGACAGGGCAGAAATAACATTTTGTGGCGCATCAATAGCAATTGAAACAATACTCACACCACGTTTTTTATAAGGCAGACCCATTCTGCCTATGATATAGTCGGCATATTGGTGAAGCAGAGCATTCAACATTTCAACACTGTCGCCATTTTCAACAATAATACCCATTACAGCTACTCTCGTCTCCATATTTTCATCCTTTCAAAAACAAAAAAGGCCGCAAGATGCGGCCGCAAAAAGGCATACAACTATAGTACGCCTGAAATTTTTGTTTGCACATCTTTCCCTCAGAGCTTCAAAGAAGGTCTTTATGTCAGATTATGTTTTCATTATACTATTTTGACCTCACTTAGTCAATGCTTTTTTGGTACGCGGGTAAGATAGCTAAAGACGGCAGAAACTCCGCCGCCTGAATATATGCCACTGTTAATGAAACTTTTCACCTAACACATAACCGTTTACAAAATCAAATATTTTAATTCGCATAACTCAGACCTATTAACGAAAACTAAAATAAAAACAAAAAGGTGAAATATATGAACAGTCCTTGGTTTTATGGTGTTGTACCGCCAAAATTTCCAACTCTAAAGGGAAACAAAAAAACAGATGTACTGATAGTGGGTGGTGGAATTGCAGGAATTTTAACAGCCTATTTTTTAAAGGAAAAAGGCATAGATTATATCTTAGTTGAAAAAGACAAAATATGTCAAAAAACAACAGGTCACACTACAGCTAAAATAACGAGTCAGCACGCTCTCTTGTTTCAAAAGCTTTTAAAAAGCTATGGGAAGGAAAACACTCAGCTTTTTTATAAAGCTAATGAAAATGCAGTGGCAATGTACCGAAAAATGAGCCAAAGCATTGACTGCGACTTTGAAACGAAAAGCAATTTTGTTTACAGCTTAGATAATATAAAGGCCTTGGAAAAAGAGCTTGATGCGGCAAATTCTATTGGCATACCCATGAATTTTCAGCAAAATCTGCCCTTGCCGTTTAAAACTAAGGGAGCTGTTTATTTGGAAAACCAAGGACAGTTTCACCCTTTAAAATTTCTCTATGCTATAAGCAAAGACCTGAATATATACGAAAACACCTTCGTCAGTGAGGTACGCGGCAACACCGCCGTAACACCCTATGGCAATATCACCGCCGACAAAATTCTCATAGCTACCCACTTCCCCTTTATCGACTCTCACGGCAGTTATTTTATGAAAATGTATCAAAGTCGATCCTATGTTATCGCCATTAAAAAGTCAGAAAACATAAATGGAATGTTTATTGACGAAAACAGTAAAGGCTTATCCTTTAGAAACTATGGCGACCTTTTATTCGTCGGCGGTTCGGCTCACCGTACAGGCAAAAAAAGCGAAAAATATACCTCTCTTCGCTCTTTCGCTAAAAAGTACTATCCTACAGCCAACGAAAAATATCACTGGGCGGCTCAGGACCCTATTACCCTTGATGGCGCACCGTATATCGGTCACTACAGTCGCCGTACCCATGAGCTTTATGTTGCCACCGGTTTTAATAAATGGGGAATGTCCGGGGCAATGGTGTCGGCTATGATTTTAAGCGATATGCTAAGTGGCAAGGAGAACGAATTTGCCAAGGCTTTCTCTCCTCATAGAAGTATGATTAAACCTCAGCTTTTTTTAAACGCAGGTGAAACAGTTATAAATCTGCTAAAACCGACGAGAAAGCGCTGCACTCACTTAGGCTGCACCCTAAAATATAACCCGCAAGAGCATAGCTGGGACTGCCCTTGTCACGGCTCTCGATTCCATGAAGACGGCAGGGTACTTGACACACCGGCAAACAAAAATTTAAACTAAAAATATTTGATTTTTCTATAATTTTTTGTTGATTTTTACTCAAACTCGTGCTACAATGCAATTAATAGCCGAAAGGAGTAATCAGTATGAAGAAAATATTAGCTTTCGCACTATGCCTTTGCCTATTGTTGACACCTGTTTTCGCCTCGGCAAAGGAGATTAAAGATAAGAACAGCAGTTATATGACAAATCTACTCGATAAAAAATGGAATGTTAAAACTTCCTCGATTCACCCTGAGCTTAGAGTTGTGGGCAACCTTGTGAGAATTGTTATGCCACAGTTCACCGAAGGCTTTTTCAAGCTCGCCAACTTCTTTATGGATAACTTTATTTGCGGTATCAATCTGGCAAAGAGTGTAAATTTTGAGGAAAAATATATTGAGCGTGAAGACGGCTCTTCCCTTAGAATTTGCGTTTATTCGCCTAAAGAAAGGAAAGAAAATGTACCCGGCCTTTTATGGATGCATGGAGGCGGTTACGGTCTTGGCGCACCTGAGCAGGACTATAAATTTATTGAAAGCTTTGTTGAAAGCTCAGGCTGTGTTCTTGTAGCTCCTGATTATATTAACTCCACCTCTGCCTCCTACCCTGCCGCATTAAACGACTGCTATTTGGCTCTTGAGTGGCTCAGAGATAACGGCGAGAGCTACGGCATGCGATCTGACCAAATTTTTGTCGGCGGTAACAGTGCAGGCGGCGGTCTTTGTGCAGCTCTCACACTTTTAGCAAGAGATAAAGGCGAAATCAACATCGCTTTTCAAATGCCACTTTACCCCATGATAGACGACAGAATGATAACACCGTCATCTCAAAATAACGACGCTCCCATATGGAACACAAAATCTAACGAAGTCGGCTGGCGACTTTATTTGGGTGAGCTGTACCAAACAGACAAGGTGCCAAAATATGCTGCCCCTGCCCGTGAAACCGACTATTCTAATCTTCCGCCGACGCTGACATATGTGGGTGACATTGAGCCTTTCACTGATGAAACTCTCATATATATTAAAAACCTCGAAGATGCAGGTGTAAAAGTTAATTACAAAATTTTTGAGGGCTGTTTCCATGGCTTCGATTTATTCTCGTTCACCACTCCGGCTAAGCAGGCAAAACAATTCCTCATTGACGGATTTATGTTTGCTGTAGAAAATTACACCGCTGAGCAAAAATAAAAATAAACGGTTCTTTTTGATGTTAAGTCTTAAAGAACCGTTTTTATCTTGCATATTAAATTGCCTTCTGATATAATCATAATAGTATCTAAACTTAACTTTAGGTCAAGACTTTTAAAAATTTTGGAGGCAATTATGGAATATACTATCGGTCAAGTGTCCCAAATGTTTAACCTGCCCATTTCAACGCTGAGATATTATGATAAGCAAGGGCTTTTTCCAAATTTAGAAAGACACTCCGGCATACGCAAATTCACTAACAGAGACCTTGAGGTTATAAGAATAATCGAGTGTCTTAAAAAGTCAGGCTTGGAAATCAAGGATATAAAAAACTTTATGGATTGGTGTACACAAGGCGCAGCCACCTATCCCCAAAGAAAGGCATTGTTTGAAAAACAAAAAGAAACTGTTGAAGCTGAAATTGAGCATTTAAGCCGTGTGCTTGATATGCTTAAATTCAAATGCTGGTACTATGAACAAGCCATAAACGATGGTGGCGAGGAAAGACTGCGCAATATGCTCCCGGATAAATTGCCCGAAGATATACAGCGTGCCTATGACCACGCACATAAATAAAAGAATGGGCTGTAAAAGCAAAATTTTACAGTCCATTTGTTTAAATAAGTTTTTCTGTATTCATGTTTTTAGCCTTTAGCGTTTATACACCATAGAGGCTTTTAACAGTCACTTGAAACCACAATCTATTGGTGAAGCAGAAAAAGGAATATCACTGAAAAAAGTCACCTTCGTCAATAGACAAAAGTGACTTTTCTTGGCGGAGAAGAGGAGACTCGAACTCCTGCGCCGGTTACCCGACCTACGCCCTT
>CAYWKY010000050.1:0-11387 GCA_964458915.1 uncultured Faecalibacterium sp. | reverse complement strand
TTGGTCGAGCTTTTTCAAAAGCTCGTGGGGTGTGGGGCAAAGCCCCACAAAAAAGGTAAAAGAATAGAAAAAGCACAAAAAGATAAAAAATCAAATTGTTAAGTTAATAGATATTATTGCAAATAATACTAACGCAGCAGTAAGAAGCCGATGACTCTTACTGCTGCATCTTCATTAAATTATTATAGCAATTTTCTTATTTGCTCATTGCCTTATCAAGCTCTTCTTTGATAGCGGCAATAAATTCCTCAGTGGTGAGAGCTGTTGCTGTTTCACCCTCCCAAAGTCCAACAAGGTCCTTAGTCATTTTTCCGCTTTCAATTGTGTCAATGCAAGCCTTGTCAAGCTTGTCAGCAAAAGCCATAAGCTCATTGTTGCCGTCAAGCTCACCACGCTTGCGAAGTGCGCCTGTCCATGCGAAAATTGTTGCAACCGGGTTTGTTGAGGTCTTCTCACCTTCAAGATAACGATAATAGTGGCGAGTAACTGTGCCGTGAGCAGCTTCGTATTCATAGTTTCCGTCGGGGGATACAAGTACACTCGTCATCATTGCAAGTGAACCGAAAGCTGTTGAAACCATATCGCTCATAACGTCACCGTCATAGTTCTTGCAAGCCCAAATATAACCGCCTTTTGAACGGATAACTCTTGCAACAGCGTCGTCAATAAGAGTGTAGAAATATTCAATGCCAAGCTTTTCAAATTCTTCTTTGTAGTTTTTGTTATAAATATCTTCAAATATAAGCTTAAAGGTCTGGTCATATTTCTTTGAAATAGTGTCCTTAGTTGAGAACCAAAGGTCTTGCTTTGTGCTTATAGCATATTTAAAGCATGAGTGAGCGAAAGATTCAATTGAAGTGTCTTTGTTGTACATGCCCTGAAGTACACCGCCGCACTCAAAATCATAAATAGTTACTCTTTCCTCTTCACCGTCTTCGCTTGTGAAAAGAAGCTCAGCCTTACCGGGCTTAGTTGTGCGAATTTCGCTTGCCTTATAAACATCGCCGTAAGCGTGACGGGCAATAGTGATAGGTGCTTTCCATGTTCTGACTGTGGGGCTGATGCCGCTTACAAGAATCGGGGTACGGAAAACAGTACCGTCAAGAATAGCACGGATAGTACCGTTGGGGCTTTTCCACATTTCTTTAAGCTTATATTCCTCAACACGCTGTGCATTTGGGGTTATAGTTGCACATTTAACGCCAACACGATATTTTTTAATAGCTTCACCTGCATCAATGCTGACTTGGTCATTGGTTTCATCACGGTGAGGAAGTCCTAAATCGTAATACTCTGTATTGAGTTCAACATAGGGTGAAAGAAGCTCATCTTTAATCTGCTTCCAGATAATTCTGGTCATTTCGTCGCCGTCCATTTCGACGATTTTGCCCATTTTAATTTTTTCCATTGTTTCGTCCTCCTTGGGAATTTATTTCGTTTTAATTATTTCCGTAAGCTTTTTAGGCTGTCTTGTGGTGATATTGTCGCAGCCGAGAGCCAGCACCTTGTGCATATCAAGCTCCTTGTTAACAGTGTACACAGAGACCTCTAAGCCTTCAGCGTGAAAAAGCTCTGTCATCTTTTCAGAAGCACCGCCATAGCCTATATTAATGCCTATAGCGCCGAGAGCCTTTGTTTTATCAATAAGGCTTTTTATATATTCTTCGTCATTTTTCTTAGACTTATCAATATCTGTGTTAAGATAATAGGGAACCTCAGGGGTACTGTTTTTTACTGCCTGAACATCATCTTCGCTGATGCCGGTGTAAAAAATTCTGTCTAAAATTCCGCAGTCTTTAGCGCTTTCGCTCACAACCTTAAGATTTTGTGTGCCTTTGCAGTCCACGTTGATTTTCACATTGTCGTACCCTGCCACTGTCTCAAAGGCTTCCTTTAGACTTACGCTGTCTGTCTTAATTTCATCGTGAGCTAAATATGCCTCACCCTCACTATTAAAGCTAAGGTCAAATTCAACTATATTAGCTCCTGCGGCAATGCCCGCATTTATAGCTTCAACGGAGTTGTCCTCAGTACCCTCACAGCCTGTGTGAGCTGTGACAGTGAAGCCGTTTGGTATAACAGCCTTCTTATTTTTTACATTTGATATGTACCCTGCCGTTATAGCTGTAGCGGCTACTACAGTTACAGCCAGAGCGCCGATTATGATTTTAGTGCTTTTCTTCATAATATCATCTCCCGATATGCCTTATATTTTATCAAATAATAGGGATTAGGTCAATAGAAATGTTGTTAAGAGCCGATAAGACCCTCAAAAAATCCTACATCATGACCTTGGTCTTTATATTTTTCATACATTGAAACATTGTTTATAATATTAACTATTCTTGACACGAAATGGACAAGTGGATCTAAGAAGGTTAAAGGTGAAACATAATTATGACCGCCCTTTTTGTCGGTTTTGTTGATAGTGAAGGTGTTTATCATTTCATCACTTTCAACTGTATATGACTTAATTGTGATGCTGTCGTTCCTAAACTCCAAAAGATTATATATCATCTCGCTTGTTAAATAGCTGTAGCCAATGTTTTCGCCAACCGGCGGTACATTTCCGTCGCCGTCAAGGACATCACGAGGATGATTTATTGAGCCTGATACCATGTAAACAGTACCCTTAGGGTCAGTAACAGAGCTTTTGCCCTCTATGCTCTCAACGGTTTTGTTGCAGTAAAGCACATTAGACATGGTGTAATAATGGCTATGACCTAAAAGGCAAAGATCTAAGCCGAATTCGTCGGCAATATTTGCCCACATAAAGCGAAGAAAAGCGTTTTCACTTTCACGGTGAGGTATTCTTCCGCCGTAAAGGTCGTGGTGGAAAACCCCGACTCTCCACTTGCAATCCTTATTTTTTGCCACTGCATCCATAGCAAAATATCTGTGACCTGCCATTGAGGCATTGTTGGAGTCAAACATAAGGAAAAGCACATCGCCTTGTCTGAACCAGTAATCAGTGCCTATATATGACTTAAATTTAATAAGCTGAGATTCATTGGGTAAGGCGGTGTAATATTTATAATCAACGCTTTTTCTGTCGTGATTGCCTATACTTGTGGCGAGAGGAATGGATTTAGTAAATCCGTTGGCGCTAAGACCTTCATATTCACTGCGAAGACCCAAGGATGCCTGATCGCCTGCGGAAAGAATAAGGTCAAGGCTATCTCCGTTAGCTTTTGCTTTTTCGCTTGCTGCGGAAAATGTCAAGTTTGTTCTGTACGCTTCGTCACATAAGGAGTAATTATCATCACTTTCACTGACATGAATATCTGTCACATACATAGCCGTGAACACTTCATCGCTGTTTTCCACTGTGAAAGAATAGGTTTCGCTCTCATAATCGCCGCTAAAGCATTTATAAGTATATGTACCCTCATTTAAATTTTCTAATGTAGAGGAAAGTCTATAGTCGCCCTGAGCTGTTTTCTTAGCTTTTGCAGGGAACTTTTCTGTGCTGTTTTCACCTGTAACAAGAACATAGCCTTCGTCACTTTCGCTGTACCAAGCAACGCTTCGGCTATATTCGTCAGAGCCGGGGAACATAGTCACCGCCGAATTAATTTCATTTTCCTTTGTCTGCCAAGCCTCGTCCCACTTTTCCTTTGCTGTGTCTGTGGCGAAAGCGTTGCCGGAGCAGGCAAAAAGCATAATCAGCGCAAGAATAACAGCTACCGCTTTTTTTGTCGTTTTCATCTTAATTTCTCCTTATTGCTTATTCAAAATCGAACTCGTCTTCGTTTTTAATTTTGAAAATTTCAAATATTTTTTCTGCTGTGTCCTCGTCCTTTACTCTGGCATAAACCTCTTTGCCGTTAACACCCATAATGCGAAAAATATCCACATAGCCGTCAGCGTCTAAGGGCGACACAACTGCATATTCACACTCATTATAAAGAACTATATCAAGAAACTCATATTCACCTTTTACTCCATCGGTGTCTGTGAAGCGAACAGTAAAATCAAGTTCCTCATCCTTTAGCTGATTTAAAAGCTCAGACATAAAGCTACCTCCTTGTTATTTGCCCATTTCCATGCGATAAATTTCCTGGTTTTCAATGTTTACATTTTGAAGGAATATGGGCGGAATACCTGCGTTTGTTGAAAGAGTTAATACAAACGCCTTAGCTATAGGAAACAGCTCGTTAAAGGTCTCCACATGAATAAATTCCTTTTCCATTTCCTTTAAAACCTTGAAAGCACCCATGAGAGTCACCTTAACGCTTATTGTGTCCGGGTTTTCCTTGTCATAAACCTCAACGGTGAGAGTCCCCTCACAAAACTCATTGCCCGAATATCTCACATTGTAGGACACCTTGTTGCTGAATTTAAGCTGCTGTTTGCCCTGCACCTTATTTATAAATTGAACCTCGCTGACCTTATATGCCTGCATTTGTACATTTGCCATAATAAAAAACTCCTTTTATTTTAATAATAGCTCCGGGAAGCAAAGCAGCTCCCTTAAATAATTTTTGACTCTTAAATTTTTCGGACTTTCAGCCGCAACAGTTGTAGCCTCAAGACCGCATTTTTTGGCAATTAAGCTCGCCCTTAGAAGATGAAACTCGCTGGAAAGTATTGCAACATTAATATTTTCCTTCATGCCCTCAATAATTTTCATGGCATTTATAAAGTTTTCTCTTGTAGTGGTTGACTTGTCTTCAAGAATTATTCTCTCTTTTTCCACACCGGCAGACACAAGACCCTCATATATAGCTTGAGCTTCGCTTTTTCTTTGGTCGTCGTGAACTATACCGCCACAGGCTATAGCCACAACATTTTTGTTTTCCTTTAGGTACTGCGCTGCTTTATCTATTCTCATTGCCAGTGTTTGCTCAGGTGTGTCACCTTTAACTCTGCACCCAAGAATAACAAGTACATCGGGAGACTCCTTTGTGTTGCCCTTAGACGCTTTAATTTCAGCGGCGGCGAAAGCTGACAAAGCACCTGTCAGAGCCAGTGCAATAATTTTTTCTGTCATAATTTCTCCCTCTTTGTTTTTTTATTTAAGTATAGCATAAAATAAGTATTATAAAAAGAGTTTTTTTATAATATTTTTTTATCTTCGGAGGATATTTTATGTGCGGAATTGTAGCTTATACAGGGAAAAACAATGCAGTACCTTATCTCATAGATGCCCTTAAAAAATTAGAGTACCGAGGCTATGACTCGGCAGGTATTGCACTGCTTGACAGAAAAGGAATATCTGTTTTAAAGCGAAAGGGCAAGGTTTCAGCTTTAAGTGAAGCTATAAATGACAGCTTTTGCGCCAACACAGGAATAGGTCACACCCGCTGGGCAACTCACGGCGAGCCGTCACAGGCTAACGCACACCCTCATTTAAGCGAAAACGGTATGTTCGCAGTGGTACACAACGGAATAATCGAAAACAGTGGCAAATTAAGAGATGAGCTGGAAAAACAGGGGTATAGCTTTTTGTCCGACACGGACACGGAGGTTATAAGTCAGCTTCTTGAAAAAAACTATAAGGGTGATATACTATCCTGCCTTGAGGTCACCTTAAAAGCTCTTGAAGGCTCTTTCGCTTTGGCTATTCTTCACAGAGATTTTCCCGATAAAATCATCTGTGGGAAAATGGGTAGCCCTCTAATTGTGGCAAGGTCACACATGGGTTATTTCGCCTTGTCGGACCTTGTTGCCGCCGACAACAGTTGCGAGGAATATTATTGCTTAAACGACGGAGAAATAGCTATTTTAACCGGCGAAGAAACAAGGTTTTTCACCTTCGACGGCGAAGAAAGAGAAAAAGCAGCAGAAAAAGCAGACAAAAGCTTTTTTGACAACGACAAAAAGGGCTATGAGCACTATATGCTAAAAGAAATCTATCAGCAGCCTGACGCTCTTTATCAAACCTTGAC
This sequence comes from uncultured Faecalibacterium sp., assembly GCA_964458915.1. Taxonomy (GTDB): domain Bacteria; phylum Bacillota; class Clostridia; order Oscillospirales; family Acutalibacteraceae; genus UBA6857. The sequence goes on along the minus strand of CAYWKY010000050.1, from coordinate 5,496 downwards.
AGCTTATGTCAACGAGGGCGAGATTGATTTTCCGAATTTTAGAATTAGCCGCGAACAGGCTAAAAGCATAGATAAAATTTATCTTGTGGCTTGCGGTTCGGCTTATCATGCCGCCCTTTGCGGAAAATATGCCTTAGAAAAGCTTACAGACCTGCCTGTTTTTGCTTATATTGCAAGCGAATTTCGTTATGAAGCTCACCGCTTAAACAAAAACAGTCTTGTTATTGCTATAAGTCAAAGCGGTGAAACTGCCGACACACTTGCGGCTTTAACTCTCAGCGCAGAAAAAGGTGCCACTACCCTTGCGGTGATAAATGTGAAAACTTCGGCTATGACGCAAAAAGCCGATTATACTATTCTTACCCTTGCCGGCACAGAAATCTCTGTTGCCACAACAAAGGCATACACCTGCCAAACAGCGGTTTTATATATGTTGGCTCTGTTTTTAGGCGAAAAAAGAAGCACATTGGACAGGGAAGTCTACTCGGATTTTTTAGAGAATATTTTATATCTTCCGTCGGCTGTAAAAAACAGCTTTTCGGAAAAAGAAAAGGCTGTTTTAGCCGCCGAAAAGCTAAAGGACAAGGAGCATATATATTTTATCGGCAGAAGTACCGATTATGCTTTAGCTATGGAAGGGGCTTTAAAAATGAAAGAAATAAGCTATATACATTGCGAAGCCTATGCGGCAGGTGAGCTTAAGCATGGCAGCATTTCTTTAATTGATAAGGGTACACCCGTCATAGCTGTTTGTCTTAGACAGGACTTGTTTAAAAAGACTCTCAGCGCAGTCAGTGAGGTCAAGGCACGAGGTGCTTTCGTTATCGCTATAACAGATTTAAAGCACAAAAGTGAAATCACAAACGCAGATTTGCTCCTTACAGTGGAAAGCATAAAAAACCGGCTTTTCACTCCCTTTTACGGCATAGTACCCTTACAGCTGATGAGCTATCACACTGCGGTAAAAAAAGGATGTAATGTTGACAGGCCCAGAAATCTGGCGAAATCAGTAACTGTAGAATGATAAGTTAATTTGTTTTATTAAAATTTGTGTTAATTAGGTTGAATTTTCAACGGTAATAAGGTATAATTTCAAAGAATGGATTATTATGATTATTTTTTAGGGAGTGAAAAAATGTCTGAAATAAATTTTACTGTCACTGAGCGTGGCTACGACATTACCGAAGTTAATAAATATATAACCATGATTCAACAGGAATACGCAAACGCCGTTGCTTGGGGCGAAGAAATGGAAAGAAAATATGAAGAGCTGAAAAAAAGCGTTGATGATTACGGTCTTTATTTCACCATTAGCGAAGAAAATCAAAACGATGTTATCGCCAATGTTTTCAGCGAGCTTTCCAAAACTGTTGCCCAGTCAAAGGCTGAGGCTGACCGCAGAAACCGTGAAATTATTGAGTCTGCTCAAGAGCAGGCAAGGGAAATTAAGCGTCAGGCTATGGAAAACAGCGTTGAAATCAGAACTCAGAACACAACTATTATGAATAACCTTAAAGCAGTCAATGAAATGATAAGCGTTGTTATCGAAAAAGGACTTCAATACTAATTTGATCTACTGCTTTACATTTCAAGCGAAGGAAGTGATATAAATTGGCTAATTACAGACCAAAAAGTCTAAACGAATTAAATCAGGTCTACGGCAAAGCAATGAAAGCCGAAAAAGCCATAAAAGAAGGATCATTAAGTCTAACACAAGAAGATTCCCCGACAGAAAATCCGTCTGACAATATATTTTTGCAAATGCAGCAGCAGGCATCTCAAAGCCCAAAAAGCGAGATTTATGATGCCGATATTGCTAATATTGCCAATGATTTTATAAAACGCTTCACTCAAAGCGATAAGCCTAAAACCGAAGCTGCACCCAAAGAGCTTAAACGCCCTGCACCAAGCATAAAGAACCTTTATCATACTCCCGTTGCTCCGCCGCAGGAAAAAGAGGATGTTTCTTTGAAAACCGAGTCTCCCATAATGCCCTCTTTCCGTGAAAGTGTACCCTCAAACGCAGTGAAGCCTAAGGCACCGGAGAGCGTAACACCGTCAGCTGTTTCTGCGCCGGAGGTAGTTGCAGCACCTGTAAAGTCAGAGCCGGTACAAAAAGAGATCGAGCAGACTCAGCAGATACCTACTGTACCCGTACAGCAATTTGTAGCTCATACACCTGTTATTTCTCACCGTGAAGTCAGCCCCACTGTGCATATAACAAGCACAGAGCGAAGCAGTCTTATGGAGGAATATCAGCGTGTTATGTCCGACGAAGATGAGGACGATTATGTAGTCGAGAAGAAGTCTAAAAAGCGTGGACTTTTCAGCAGGAAAAAGAAGTATCGCACTGAAGATGAAGAGCCTTTCGATTCCTTATCCGACGCTCCGCAGACGGATTCTGTGCCGCAGGAAGAGGAAGCTTCTCAAGAGGTACCCGTAGTTAAATTTGATTCCTCAAATGTTGCTTTGGCCGATGATGCCCCTGAGTACCCTGCCGAAGAAGAACAAGAGCCGATGAATCTTTACGATTATATTGAAGCCGACTTTGACTATGACACTAATGAAGATGAGCTTCAAGAGGAGATGGAGGAAGACGACAGACTTCCCATGTCTTCGGATTTTAATTCCTACGAGGATAATCTCGATTTAGAGCAGGACGAGCCGTCAAATCAAGAAGATATTTCCTTATCTGAGGTGGCAAGCGAAACCGAGGAAGAAACACAAGCAGCCGTAGAGACAGACTCTCAAGCTGAGGATATGCAGGAAGAAACAGTACAGGAAAGCTTTACTGCTGAAATAGAGGAAGAGCCTGAGATACAAGAAGAAATAATTATTCCTGAGGAAGTTGTTACACCCGAAGAGGTCTCACAGCAAGCCGAAGAAATTATAGAGGTATCGGAAGAAGCCGAGCAAGTAGAAGAAACCTATGAAAACGAAGAAGCTCTGCCCACAGCAGGCATGGTTTTCGACGATATTTTTTCTGTGACCGATGAGAGCAAGAGAAGCTACAACGGCGGAAATTGGGCTGATGTTTTAAGCTCTGACAATTCCGAGCAAGAGGACACAGACAGCTTTGTTGACTCTGAATCCTATGAAGATGATGAGGAAGAAGACGAGGAGTATTATCAGGACGATTTTTCATATGAAGTACCAGCCAAGAAAAAAGGAAAGCTTATTCCAAAGCTTTTGCTCTCACTTTTAGTTTTTGTTCTTGTTATATGTACTGCCGCAGTTGTTGCCTTAGGCAGCCTTATCGCTCCCAACACAGGCAAGCTGTTCCTTAATAAATATAGAGCCTTCACCGCACAGCAGGATTTCACATTCGTTGGTGTCAGCGACGGCGACCTTGTTATAACTGAGGATTACAACAGCTATGCTACCGAAGGCGACGCATTCGTTTATGTTAATCATGAGTCTGAAAGCTTTATGATGGGCAAGCACAGCGGCAGCACAAGCGACCTTCAGGGCAATGTGATTTTTATAGCTGAAAACGAAGCGGGCAGAGTCCTTGTTCTCAGAGAAGACACCTTAGGTGTTATTCGCCAAACCTATCCGGGTATCGGCGCAGTAATTGCACCTATAAGCGATAATTATATTATTATTTCAGCTGTTTTGCTTCTTCTTATCTTAGCTGTAATTTTAGCTATGGTAATTCCCGGCTTAAAGAAGTCGGACAAAAACGACAAAGGCAGCAGAAAAAAGATAGCTTATAAGGCTGACGAATCCTATGAAGAAGCTTCTTATAAAGAGCCTGAAGATGCTCAGGAAGATGAAGAAGCAGACGAGGAAGACGATGACGACTTCGACTTTGACCCGGACGGAATTGAAGAAGGACTTTTTAGCGGAATATAATTAAAATATTCTTGTTACATATGTTTATATTTTCGTCAAATGTTTGACTTTTATTTCACCATAGTGTAAAATGATAGTGCGACAGTTTCCTGTCGCACTATTTTAATTTTTAAGTGAGGTGTATTATCTTCAAAAGGTTAAGTTAAATTTAAAAGTAAGAAAGGATAAACTATTGCGGAAAAGGTCCGCTGATTTTATGGTATTGCACTATGGAAAATGACAGAAAAAAAGTTTTACTTATAGTCAACCCCTGCGCCGGAAAAAACAAATCAAGAACCGGCACATTTGATATAGTTGACAAATTTTCAAATAATGATTACGAGTTCACAGTACGCACCACCACTTGTCAAGGTGACGCAACTAATATTGTTAAAAGAGAGCTTGAGGGCAAAGATATGGTCGTTTGCTGTGGCGGCGACGGTACCCTTAACGAAACCATTAACGGTGTTATGGATATGCCAAAGCGAGTGCCGATAGGCTATATTCCTACAGGCACTACTTGCGATCTTGCCACCACACTTAGTATCCCCTCAGATGTAAAAAAGGCAACGGATATTATTATTGCCGGCAACACAAACGACTATGATATTGGTCTGTTTAACAACAGATATTTCTCTTATGTTGCCTCCTTCGGTGCTTTCACAAAATGCTCTTATGCAACTCCGCAAAAGCTTAAAAATCGCTTCGGCCACGCAGCTTATATTGCTGCTGCCTTAGGCGAAATCAAAGATGTTCACGGCACATATTTAAGAGTTGAACATGACGGCGGTGTAATCGAAGGCAAATTCTGCTTCGGTTCAGTTTCAAACTCTACCTCTGTTGCAGGTATATTTAAGCTTAAGGAAGAAGATGTTAGACTTAACGACGGTGTTTTTGAAGTAATTCTTGTTAGGGAAATCGGTGTTACAAGTATTATTCCGACAATCCTAAAGGTTCAAAAGCAAGATTATGACGGAGAAAGAATTATTTATCTGAGAACCACAAAGCTTAAAATTTCCTCACCGTATGAGGAGCTTAACTGGACTCTTGACGGCGAATACGGCGGCAAGCACAGCGAAGTAATGGTTCACATTCTTGAAAGAGCTGTACGCTTATACACAAACGACAGTCCTCTTTTCGTTAAGTACCCGGACCCAATCCCGGAGGCATTGCCCATTGAGGCCACCGAAGAGAAAAAGCGTATCAAAAAACGCAAAAAGAGCGAAAGTGATAACAAATAATTATTAAAATGGAGCTGTAGAAACTATGGTTTTTACAGCCCCATTTAATTTTTGCCTATTTATGATAAAGTAAACCAAAAGGGTTTCTTTCGGCTGGAAAAGTCCTAAAGAAACCCTTAAATTATAATTATTTATCCCAATCCTTTGAGAGCATTGCTCTGACCTTGAGGGGAAGACCGAAGAGGTTAATAAAGCCCTTTGAATCTGCCTGATCGTAGCAGTCGTCTTCGTCGAAGGTTGCGATTTCTTCGCTGTAAAGTGAATAGGGTGATGTCATACCTGCACCGATGATGTTGCCCTTATAAAGCTTGAGCTTAACTTCACCTGTAACGGTTTCCTGAGTCTTATCAACAAAAGCTGAGAGAGCTTCACGGCAGGGAGTGAACCACTGACCGAAGTAAACAAGCTCTGAGAACTTAGT
>CAYWKY010000049.1:0-11513 GCA_964458915.1 uncultured Faecalibacterium sp. | reverse complement strand
GAGTTACCGCCGGTACCCATAAGCATAGGTATGCAAGCGGTAAGACCTGCGATAGTTGCAAGCTGCATTTCAAAGCCTTCAATTATTTGACCTGTGAAGGTTGACATGAAAAGAAGCACTAAAAGCCAACCTATTCGGTTTTTCGCATGGGAGAAAACACTTGTTTTGAGATAACCGTCCTCAGAGGGAACAAGTGAAGCCATCTTTTCAAAGTCTTCAGTGGTTTCTTCTTCGATAATATCCACGATGTCGTCGATGGTGATAATACCAACAAGTCTGTTTTCAGTGTCAACAACGGGAATAGACAAAAGGTCATATTTTTTAACAAGAGCTGCAACTTCTTCCTGGTCGTCCATTGTTTTAACATAAACAAGACGGTCGTCGTCGCTCATTATGTCTGTTATAAGCGTGTCTTCCTCGTTGAGAAGCAGTCGCTTCAGCGGCAGAGTACCGACAAGATGACGCTTATCGTCAATAACATAGCAGGTGTAAATAGTCTCCTTGTCAACACCGGTGCGTCTGATACTCTTTATAGCCTCGGCAACAGTGAGTCTATCGTGAAGCTCAACCATTTCAATTGTCATTACGCTTCCCGCTGAGTTTTCCGGGTACTTAAGGAAACGGTTTATAAGTTCACGGGTTTGCTTATCAGTGTTAGCGAGAACTCGTCTGACAATGTTTGCCGGTACTTCCTCAAGGAAGTCAACGGCATCATCAAGGAAAAGGTCATCCATAAGTCTTGCAATTTCGCTGTCGGTTATTGACTGAACAATAACACTTTGTCTGTCAGGCTCAAGATAAGCGAAAACGTCAGCAGAAATATCCTTTGAAAGTATGCGGAAAATTTTAACGGCAAGAGTGTCGTCTTCAAGGTCCATAAGAAATTCCGCAATATCGGGATATGCCATGCTTGAGAGTTCTTCTTTCAGCTGTTTAAGCTGATTTTTTGCCAGCAGCTTGTAAAGGCCGCCGAATAAATTTTCATTCATGTTTTTCACCGACTTTCTTTGCAGACCGCCGGAAAATTAAAATCAGATAACACTGGGGCAGGTCTGCACTAATATTAAATTACGCCCTTTAGGTTTACTATCACCTTTATCCATTTGTGTGACCCACCTCCAATATTTTAATAAACTAATGTGAAAATCAAAGGGTTTTTCATGAGAAATATTATACTATATTTTGATAAGCAAAGTCAACCGAAAAAATGACAAAATTAATTGAGATGGCAAAGCCATTCCAATGGAGAGTTAGCCTATGATTATATTGACGCAGTAGAAAATTTTGCGGTGAGAACAAAAAGATGAGTAATTTTTTACACCCCTATATAAATAATTTATTGTCTTTGCTATTTGCTATTTTATATTGGCTTACAATTTATACCATTTTTTTCAAATAAAAAACTTATCCACCTTTTCGTTTCAGGTGGATAAGTCACATTTAATATTAAATTATTCCAGCTCGAATGCGCCGGTGTAAAGCTGATAATATTTGCCTTTCTTTGCAATAAGGTCATCGTGTGTACCACGCTCAATAATAACACCGTGTTCGAGTACCATAATAACCTGGGAGTCACGAACGGTTGAAAGTCTGTGAGCAATAACAAAAACGGTTCTGCCTTTCATAAGTGCGTCCATGCCTTTTTGTACCAAGGATTCTGTTCTCGTGTCGATTGATGAGGTTGCCTCGTCAAGAATCATAACCGGTGGGTCTGCAACAGCGGCTCTTGCGATTGAAATGAGCTGTCTTTGACCTTGTGAGAGGTTTGCACCGTTGCCGGTGAGCATTGTGTTGTACCCCTCAGGTAATCGGCTGATAAATGAGTGAGCGTTAGCGAGCTTAGCTGCTTCTATAACCTGCTCATCGGTGGCTTCAAGGTTGCCGTAGCGGATATTTTCCATTACGGTACCTGTGAACAGGTTGGTGTCCTGCAAAACGATGCCGAGAGAACGACGAAGGTCAGCCTTTTTAATTTTGTTGATATTTATGCCGTCGTAGCGAATCTTGCCGTCGGCAAGGTCATAGAAACGGTTTATAAGGTTGGTGATGGTGGTTTTACCTGCGCCGGTTGCGCCAACAAAGGCTACCTTTTGACCGGGCTCTGCATAAAGGGTTATGTTGTGAAGAACCACCTTTTCTTCGTTATAGCCGAAGTCAACATCGAAAAATCTAACTTCGCCTTGAAGCTTTGTGTAGGTGATGCTGCCGTCCTCGTGAGGATGCTTCCAAGCCCAAAGACCTGTATGCTCAGGTGTTTCGGTGATATTGCCCTCACTGTCATATTTTGCGTTGACAAGAGTTACATAGCCTTCGTCTGTTTCACTTTCTTCATCTAAAAGTGCGAAAATTCGCTTTGCACCTGCCATAGCCATAACAACGGAGTTGAGCTGTTGAGATATTTGGTTAATCGGCATGGTGAAGCTTTTTGAAAGCTGAAGGAATGAGGCAATAGTACCGGCAGAAGCGGCGAAAATTGAAAGGAAACCGCTTTCGGGTATAGCTCCTGAGGTCGTGAGTACGGCAAGACAGCAACCGATAATTGCAACGATAACATATTGGAGATGGCCTAAGTTGTTGTTGATAGGGCCAAGCATATTAACATACTTGTTGGCGGAGTAGGCGTTGCCGAAAAGCTCTTCGTTAAGCTCATCGAAGCCTTCCTTTGCTTTTTCTTCATGACAGAAAACCTTAATGACCTTCTGTCCTGTTATCATTTCTTCAATATAGCCGTTGACTTCACCGATAGATTCCTGCTGCTTAACGAAATATCTGCCTGAATTTCCGGCAATTTTGCCTGTGAAAATCATCATGACTGCTATGCAGATAATTACCACAAATGTCAAAGGTATACTTTGAGTTATCATAGCTGTAAAGGTTGAAACAATTGTAACAGCTGAGGAAATAACCTGGGGTATAGTCTGGCTTATCATTTGACGCAAGGTGTCAATATCGTTGGTGTAACGGCTCATTATGTCGCCGTGGCTGTGAGTGTCAAAATATTTTATGGGTAAGGTCTGCATATGAGTGAACACTTCGTCACGCACATTTCTTAAAACGCCCTGAGACACAATAACCATAATTCTGTTGTAAGTAAAGGTGGAAACTATACCGACAAGGAAAATGGCAGCCATTTTAAGAAGCATACTGAGCAAAGGTCCAAAATCGTTACTACCGCTGTCAAGCATAGGTGTAATATATTCATCAATAAGGTCGCCTAAAAAAACAGAGGAGAAAACACTGGCAATACTGGAAAGGAAGATGCAAAGAACAACCAAAGCCATGAGAAATTTATATTTTGTTCCCACATAGCTGAAAATTCTTTTTAGTACCTTGAAGTCCATTTTTTGTCCGGGGATTCTCATTTGCGCCCCTCTTCCGCCTGGACGGGGTGGGGGAGTGAGATTGACATTTTTTCTTCTTTCATTACTCATTGTCGCTTCCTCCTTTCATCTGGGAAGAATAAACCTCTTTGTAAATGTCGCAGCTTTGCATAAGCTCATCATGTGTGCCGAAAGCTACAACCTCACCGCCGTCAAGAACGATAATTTTATCAGCGTCTTGAATTGATGAGATACGCTGGGCAATAATAATTTTTGTAGTTTCTGGTATAAATTTCTTAAATGCCATTCTTATGAGAGAATCGGTTTTTGTGTCAACGGCACTGGTGGAGTCGTCAAGAATAAGAATCTTAGGCTTTTTAAGAAGTGAACGTGCGATACAAATTCTCTGCTTTTGACCGCCGGAAACATTGGAACCGCCTTGCTCGATATATGTGTCATAGCCGTCGGGCATTTCGGAAATAAAGGGGTGAGCCTGAGCGAGCTTACAAGCCTCAATCATTTCTTCGTCTGTGGCGTTTTCGTTACCCCAACGAAGATTATCCTTTATAGTGCCTGAGAAAAGCACATTTTTCTGAAGCACCATAGCTACTTCGTTTCTCAGTGTGTCAAGGTCATAGTCTCTTACATCCTTGCCGCCTACCTTAAGAGTACCCTCAGTGACATCATAAAGACGGGGAATAAGCTGAACAAAGGAGGTTTTTGATGAACCGGTTGAACCGATGATGCCAACGGTTTCGCCACTTTTAATTGAAATGTTGACATTTTTAAGGCAAAGCTTATCCTTTGATTTTGAGTAGCTAAAGCCTACATTTTCAAAGTCAATACTGCCGTCAGCCACAGCCATAACGGGATTTTCCGGGTTGTGAAGGTCGCTTTTTTCGTTGAGAACCTCACAAACTCTTTCGCCGGATGCCTTAGACATGGTGAGCATAACAAATATCATTGAAAGCATCATAAGAGTGGAAAGTATTTGCATAGTGTAGGTAATAACGCTGAAAAGATCACCTGTTGTCATTTCTGTGCCGGCTGTGGAAACTATGAGCTTTGCGCCGAACCAAGCAATGAGAAGCATACAAAGATATGCGCTAAACTGCATTACAGGAGCGTTGAAAGCGAGAATACCCTCGGCCTTTTTGTGTCGGAATAAATTTGTTGAGACACATTTTTGAATTTTTCATCTTCCTTGTCTTCTCTTACAAAGGATTTTACAACTCTGATGCCGTGGAGATTTTCGTTGACAACATTGTTGAGCTTATCATAGGTTTTGAAAACACGTCTGAATATAGGGTGTGCGTTTGAAACAATGAGATAAAGAGCTAAAGCGAGGAAGGGGATAACACAAAGGAAAATTACGCTTACCTTTGCGTTGATGCTAAAGGTCATAACAAGTGAAAAAATAAGCATCGCCGGTGAGCGTACCGCTATTCTTATTATCATTTGATATGAGTTTTGAAGGTTTGTAACATCTGTTGTCAGTCTTGTAACAAGGCTGGAGGTGGAAAACTTATCGATATTTGCGAAAGAAAAGTTTTGCACATTGTAGTACATATCATGTCTGAGATTTTTTGCGAAGCCTGAGCTTGCCTTTGCGGCGCTGGTACCTGAAGCTACACCGCTTAACAGGCTGAGAACACAAAGGAAAACAAGGAAAATGCCTGTTTTGACAACATAATTTGTGTCTTCATTATAAATGCCGTTATCAATAAGCTTGCCCATTATAAGAGGGATGAAAACTTCAAGGAAAACCTCAATGGTTACAAATATGGGCGAAAGTATTGACGGGAGCTTGTATTCCCTTATACATTTGCTGAGTCGTTTGATCATAAATCTGTATCAGTCCTTTCTAAATTGTTGTATATTTTGTCAAGCACACTGAAAAATATATCTAATTCTTCATCGCTTATACCCTTTTTCATATCGACTTCAAGCTTTTCAAAGTTTTGCTCAATTTTGTTTTGAACTTCCACGGCTTTGTCGGTGAGAGTGATTTTTTTCAGCCTGGCATCATAGGGGACACTTTCTCTTTTAATAAGGCCGTTTTTTTCCATAAGAGAGAGGATATTGCTCGCTGTTGAACGGCGAATGTCAAATTCCTGCTCAAAGTCTTTTTGAAAAACATCATGGTCTTTGTGGCAATAAAAATATCCCACTGCCCAGCCGTGTGTGCCGGTCATTTTATCGGCGTAGATTTTATTGGTGTCGCTGTCAACATATCGTTTGACCATTCTCGACGCACGGTGAAGCTCAAAGCCGAGTCTTCTGTCTTTCATGGCTACCTCCTTAAATAAAATTTGTTAGCTTGCGGAATGTTAGGTGGCTAACATTCCGATATTATACATCCATACAAACTCAATGTCAACACACTAAAAGGAGAAAAATGTGAATAAATTAAAAAAACTCAAGAATATTAACACCGTTAAATAATTTTAAAGTTAATTTATGTTAGAGTATGTAGTATATAAATTTGCAATGGAGTATTTGGTAATATTAGACAATTATTCCGTTATTTTTGACAAATCGGCAGATTGTTAATTGTGCAATTTTATAATTCTTAATATTTTTTTAATTGATAATGGCAGTGTAATGTGCTATATTTATTTAACACTATTAAATAAAGCAAAGGAGGATGGTTATGCAAAGCGAAGAATTGGCGCATGAGATACTAAGTACCTTTGACAGCATAGATACGGAAAATTTAATAAAAAAACTGAAGCTTTCTCTTAAGGGAGAAAATCTGCTTTTAATGATACTCAGCGAGTTAGGCGGCAGCAGTACTCCGGGAAAGCTTATAGAACACTTGGAATTCACAGGCGCAAGACTCTCGGCGGTTATAAAATCTCTTGAAAACAAGGGCTTTGTTGAGAGAAAAAAACATAGCACAGATAAAAGAATCACTATTGTGGCTATAACAGAAAAAGGCAGAAGCTATTATATGAATCTTCGAGCCGAAATAGTCAATAATGCGCTGACGATAATCGAACAGCTTGGCGAGAAGGATGTGTGTGAATTTCTCAGAATCATGAAAAAGCTTGCTGAAATTGCCAATAACACATCTGATAATAATATTAAAAACGGGGTGAAAAAACAGAATGCTTAAAACAATGAAAAAGCCTTTAGGTGTCATATGCGTTTTAATGATAGTTATAATGAGCGTTGCACCGGCGGCATTTGCGGCAGTGTCTTACCCGCAATCGGTAGAAAAAAAGCAGGTTCTTGAGGTGATACCTAAGCTTGACACAGTTATAGAAAACCTAATTGAGGGAACACAGAATAAGAGCCTGAAACAGCTTGTGCTTTCTCAATTATGTTCAGACGAGAGCTTATCGGCATTGACTGTTGGAATATATAAGATGATTGAGGAGAATGTCGACAGCATATCTTCAATAGGTCTTGATGTCAGTGTCAGCGGTGTTTCGGCAAAGCTAAGCGCATACCCTCAGGTTCAAGCTAAGCTTGCTTCCTATAATAAATGGAGCGAGGTTTCCCTTGAAAATGTGTCTTGGGGAGTGAAAAATAAGGACGACTTTATAAATGGCGTGGCTTGCGTTATGTCGCCGTTTAACGAAATGCTTTATATGCTTTTGTGCGGTGGAACATATAAAATCAACTCTGTTATAGGTCTTGAGGGTGCTTTAGGCTATGAGTCAGCTATTATTCCCACGTTTAAAAGCTTTGGCTGCGAAAAAATAACAGATAATGCTACTTTCTGTAACGAGGCGAAGTCTGACAGAAGCTCTATGCTTAAAAACATCTTAAACGATGTTTTCACGCTTCTTGAGGGGGTACTCGACAAGCCCTGCGACAGACTTACGGATATTCTTCCCGGTATAGCCTACTATTTTAATAACGGTGGCTTTGACGATGCGGTTGCTACTATTATAGAACCGCTGAGACTTCAGATTTTCAATATCTCCACCTTTATTAAGGCTGAAATGATTCTTTCATTTATTGAAAATAGCGAATCCTTTACTATGAATGTGGACTTGAACACTATCTTAGGCTCCACAGGCTTAAATGTGGCACCGATTGATCTTCAAGCTCTCGCTGATTGCGGTACAGTCAGCTCAAACACAGTTGTATCCGATAAGGCTGATACCTTTATGGTACTGCTTCGCTGGCTCATTGAGACAGTTAAGCTGAATAAAGACAATATGGGTGAGCTTTTAGGCGAAGAAGCAAACGAAGAAATAACAAAGGCTATGTCTTCTCTTCTTTCAAAAAGTACCGATGAGCTTATTACCTTTATTATTTCATTTTTATGTCAAACTCAGGGTAAGACCCTGGACTACACATGGACCTTCGGTGAGTTTAAGCCTACAGCTGTGAAATATACACAGAATTTAGGTGCAGACAAGTTCCAAAGAGTAGTTGACGGAGTTGACGAGCTTATAAATGAGTTTATAGCCGAGGGCGGAGAAAGCAAAAATGTGCGTGAAGCCTTAGGCCCTCAAATTTATTCAAATGCCCTTGTGACAGAGCTTGCAAAAGGCATATACGGAATGTTTGAGAGCGATGAGATGAAGGCTGTAGGTGAAATTATTGGCTTGAATGTTTCGCCGTCAGCTCTTGCAAGCAGCCTCGGCACAGGCTTCTCATCGGCTAAATATACTCTTTCACGAGCTTCAAAATGGAGCAAGATAAACTATGTTAACTGGGGCTTTAAGGACGGCAGTAAGGACGGCTTTAAAAAGGCTGTTTGTGCAGCTCTTTCACCGGCAGAAGATTTAATTGAAATGCTTCTGGCTGAGGGCAAGGTCTCAATTCTCGGCTCCATAGATTTTTACGGCTCAAACGGATATAACACTGCCGTTATTCCCATTCTTGAAGCAATAGGCTGTAGTGCAGACAAAATAGAAACCTATGAGCAGTTTAAAAAATCTGCCGAAAAGGGCAAGGCAATAGATTCTATAGTTGAGTCCTTGCTGTCACTTGTTGAGAGAGTTCTGGACAGACCCGTTTACACTATTACTGAAATTCTTCCCAACCTTTTATGGTTTATAGATGCCGGCGGACTCGAAACGGCAATTGAAAATCTCCTTTATCCTTTTAGTGAGCTTCTCAAAGAGCTTGGCATGGAGGATATGCTGGATATGTCATCTCTTACAGCTGATTTAGACATGGAAAATCTTATGGGCGACATGATGGGCGAAAATGATTTAGGCATAGATTTGAGCAACTTTGATATTAAACAGTTTATGACTATGGGTACTCTCGTAACAGTGGAAAGTAAGCGCACTGTAAACGCACAGCCGGCGACTATTTCTTATATAAAAGCCGATCAGCCTGCAATTGCAGTTACACTTCTTCGCTTTATTGCCGAAATGATGAAAACTCCCGGCAACGAAAGCATGGTGTCTGGCTTTATGGGTTCAGGCGACAACGATATGTTCGCTAATTTCTCAGGCGGTATAGGCGACGAAATTGCAGCAATGAGCGTGGACGAAACTGTTGAGTGGCTTTATAAAATTTTCTTCAGAGAGAGAGCTACCGTTGAGGTGAAACCCGAAACCGATTATCTTCCCACAATTATTTACACACCGGAAAAGGATTACACAGATTATGTGGGAGTTTTACTTTTGTTCTTCTTTGCCGCTGCGGCAGAAGTTATTGCCATAAAGAAAAGAGAAAAAATTGCTTCTTATCTTGAAGACAGAAAGATAAGAAAAGAAAATAATAAAACAGCGAATCTTCAGGAGGTGTAAGGGATGCTCATATTAAAAAATGTAGTTAAAGATTATGTGACAGGCGACACTACGGTAAGAGCCCTTAACGATGTTAGCATCAATTTCAGAGAAAGTGAATTTGTCTCAATTCTCGGTCCCTCAGGCTGCGGTAAAACAACAATGCTTAATATTATCGGTGGCCTTGACAGATACACAAGCGGTGACCTTATGATAAACGGAAAGTCAACTAAGACTTTCACCGATGAAAACTGGGACACCTACAGAAACCACTCAATAGGCTTTGTTTTCCAAAGCTACAATCTTATTCCGCACCAGACAGTTCTTTCTAATGTTGAGCTTGCTTTGACTCTTTCGGGCGTGTCTAAGAAGGAAAGACGTGAAAGAGCTATTGAGGCTTTGAAAAAGGTTGGCCTTGAAAAGCACATAAACAAAAGACCAAATCAAATGTCAGGCGGTCAGATGCAGAGAGTTGCTATAGCCAGAGCTCTTATAAATAACCCGGATATTTTGCTTGCCGATGAGCCGACCGGTGCGCTGGATAGTGAAACAAGCGTTCAGATAATGGAGCTTCTTAAGGAAATTTCAAAGGATAAGCTTATTATTATGGTAACTCACAACCCTGAGCTTGCCTATGAATATTCCAGCAGAATAATTAAGTGCGTTGACGGTAAGGTTATTGACGACTCTAATCCCTTTGAGCCGGAAAAGGAAGATTACGAAAACGAAAAGAAAAAGGCTGAAGCTGAAAAGAAAAAGGGTAAAAAGCCCTCAATGAGCCTTGCAACAGCCTTTGGTCTTAGTATGAGAAACTTGGGTACCAAAAAGGGCAGAACCTTCCTCACAGCTTTCGCAGGCTCTATAGGTATTATAGGTATCGCTCTTGTTCTTGCACTTTCAACAGGTATTCAAAATTATGTTGATAAAGTTCAGAACGACACACTTATGGCGTACCCCATGTCCGTTGAAAGAGAAGCGGTGGACACAGACAGCATGATGAATGCGGTTATGGGTATGGGCGAAGAGATGATGGATTCAAGTAATGTGCTTGACAAGGTTTATGTCAACGATATGTTTACTGAGCTTATCAACACCTTTATCGCTCAGTCATCCTCAAATAACATTAAGAGCTTTAAAAAGTATATCGACGACAACTGGGAAACTATGAGTGGACTTTGCAACGATATACAGTTTAAATATTCAACACCACTTAACATATATAAAGCTGACACTTCTGAGGGTGTGGTTAAGGTTAACCCTAACACCGCTATGACTGATATGAGCAGCAGTATGATGTCCGGCATGGAGAATTTTATGTCTTCATCAATGATGGACGCTTGGACTGAGCTTATCGGTGACGACGAGGTAATATCAAGACAGTACGACATAATCTATGGTAGACTTCCGCAAGATAAAAGCGAAGTTGTGCTTATGGTTGACGGTAACAACGAAATAAATGAGCTTGTGCTTTATGCGCTGGGTATTAAGGATCAAAGTCAGCTGTCATCGAATATTATGGGCGCACTTTCAGGCTCAGGCGAAATGGGAAGCGCAGAAAAAGAATCATATAGCTACGAAGATATTTGCAACATGAAGTTTAAGCTTGTGCTTAACTGCGACTATATGGTTAAGGACGAGAAAACAGGACTTTGGAGCGACAAAAGCTCAAACCTCGCCTATGTTAAAAAGCTTATTGAAAACGGTCTTGAAATCAGCATTGTTGGTATTATCAGACCTGACGAAGACAATGTTCTTTCTGTTGGTACCGGAGGCATTGGCTACACAACAGAGCTTATGGACTATGCTCTTGAATACACCGAAAACTCACAGGTTGTTAAAGAACAGTTATCTAATACCAGTAAGGACGTAATTACAGGCCTTGAGTTTATGGAGCTTTCAGTTAATGATTTTGACCTTGTTGACATTGACATGAGCCTTATAAATATGGATTACCTTGACATTTCACCCTTTATGAGCATGGCGGGAGACATTGACCTTTCAGAAATAGATATTATGGATATGTCTTCACTGTTTAATTTTGGTGATATGAGCGATTTGCAGAAAAAGCTTATGGAAGGTTATCTCAATGATGAGCAGGTTCTCGCATTAAAGCAGGCATATATTGACACTATCAACGCAGAGTGTTCATACGATAACACAATGAAGATTTTAGGTTATCAGCCTAAAGATACCCCGACCTCAATTTATTTCTATCCAAAGAGCTTTGAGACAAAAGAACAGCTCAACGATATGATCGATTATTATAACGAGCAGGTTACAAATGATGGTCACCCTGAGTACGAAATAAGCCCGACAGACGCTATTGGTGTACTTCTTTCATCGGTAACAAAGATTATTGATATTGTAACATATGTATTGGTTATGTTCGTTGCAATTTCACTTGTGGTTTCATCAATTATGATAGGAATTATAACATATATTTCAGTTCTTGAAAGAACGAAGGAAATCGGTATACTCAGAAGTATCGGCG
>CAYWKY010000048.1:0-11589 GCA_964458915.1 uncultured Faecalibacterium sp. | reverse complement strand
TAATTATTCATATAAAAGGCTCTCACTTATGTGAGGGTCTTTTTTTGCGTACCCTTTGAAGATATGAGACTGCTATATGTGTTCAAATTAAGGTGTGATTTAAAGCAGAACTGCCTCAAATGAGACAATATAAGGTGTGAACCTATCTTAGAGAGAAACTGTAAGGCTAATTGCATTTGCCCGTTTAAAGCCAATAATAAGCCTATAATGGCGGCGGTTATTTTATCTTTTATTCTCACATTTTCGCGTGCCAAAACATAAAACGCAGAGACATTAAGTCTCTGCGTTAATTGATTTTGTTTAACTTATTTTGTGTGCAGCCTTATAGCTGTTACGCTATATTGAGGCACAGTGTAGTTGAATTTCTCACTAAAGCCGTCAACTGTGAATTCTTCCATCACGCAATCTTCCTTTGCGCCGAGAATGTTGTCGTTGTCAAGAGAATCGCCTGCAACCTGAGCAATATGGGCTGTTGATTTAATGTCTGCACCACTTGCATCGATGGCGAAAACTCTGTTAGATTCAGTTCTGTTAACGAGTTTGATAATAATGTCGCCGGTTTCTTTATCGGTTGAAACTACCTGATAAGCCTCAGCGTTACAGCTTGACTCAGCGTCATAGCTGAATTGAAGCACATCATCAATATATCCCTTTATATTAGTGCCATCAACAACAATTTTAATTTTATATGTTACACCTTCTTCAACAGTGAAATCTGTAATTGTTGAGGGGAAAGCGTTTGATTTGACACCGTTTTCGATTCTCTGTAAAGCCGACTTAGTGTTGCCCCAACCGCCGATATTCCAATAGAAGCAGTTGTTTTCATCTTCAATTAGGAAAGGAATGTAAAAGCCTTCTGCTCCGTGAAGTTTCGTTGCTTCAAAGGTGTAGGTGTAGTTTGTCCACTCCTTGTTGCCGAAATAGGCTGATGCGCCAAGCTCATGATAGGGGAGTTCTGTTGCTTTTTGAGTGAGCTTGCCGTTTTTGATTTTCCAGTCGCCCTTACTTGCCTCAAGCCAATTCCACCAGAAGTTTTTTATGGTGAAGTTGTCTTTGTCGAGGGTTTTACCTGTCTTATTATCTGTTACCTTTACATTGTCAAATTCAGCTGAAGTCCACCAAGTACCAAGACCGACCATACCTTTTAAGTCATTTGACGGTATTTCAGCACCGAGAAGCTCAGATGAAATGAGAGTATCACCAACATTGTTTGAGAAAAGCTTTTGCACATAATAGTTAATTGAGCCGGTGCTGAGATGATTGTTAAACCAAATAAGGTTAGGTGACCAATGTGTTGCTGTCAGGTTACCAAATAGGGGAGCGTATGCAGCCATAACAACAACGTCACTGTTTCTCTCAAGGCCTGTCATATAAGCCGCCTCAGCCAGTGCAGCTTCAAGTCTGTTGGATCTTGCTGCATATTCGCCTAAGAAGACCTTTAATCCGCCGCCGTAATAGCTGTCGGTCATGTTCTGCACATCTCTTGAATAGTTCTTTTCATCATAGTGGTCAACATTTTTAAAGAACCAATCAGGCTCGTTATAATAGTGGTGGTCTGTTGCGCCGGCAAATTCGTCGGCTGTTATGTTGTTTTGAGTGATATAATCCTTTGCGTTTTCATATGAGGCAAAATAGTTAGCGCCGCTTGTAGCATCGTCTGCACCTGAGGAATAAATAAGCTCAAGACCTTTATAAAGTTCAGGATTATTTTTCTTAGCTTCGTTGAAGCTCTCAAGGAAGATTTCATATCTTTCAAAATAATCCTCGCCCTCGTTTTCGTTGCCAATGCAGATATATTTCAGCTCAAATGGCTCTTCATGACCGAGAGAAACCCTAACCTTACCCCATGTTGTGCTTTCGTCGCCACGGCAAAATTCAACTAAATCGTGCATATCTTGAAGATACTGTTTAAACTCGTCGGAATCAATATCAACGGGTCCTTTGCCTCTCATTTGGCAATTGAGTCCGCAGTTAAGTACGGGTACGCCAACAGCACCAATATCTTCCGCAAACTGGAAATATTCAAAGAAACCTAAACCGTAGCTCATGTAGCAGGGCAGGGGATCATCTGTAGCGGCAATATTTGTCCAAAGGTTAGTGCCGTATTTTCTCGCTGCAATGTCGCCGTACTTTCCGTTAAATTCAAGCGGCAAGCCGTCTGAGCCTGTTGCGATTGAGTCCTTCCAGTTGTACGCGGTTTCATAGTCGTAGCCTTCAATAACACAGCCACCGGGGAAACGAAGAAAAGCAGGTTGAAGCTCTTGAAGTTTAACTGCAAGGTCAAGTCTCATGCCGTGATTTTTATATGTTTCGGGCATAAGTGAAACCATATCTAAGGCAACCTTACCGTCATCTGTGAGAACTTGAAGATAAACATCACTTGTGGCTGTTAAGCTTGATGTGAGCTTAAGCTCATATTTTTCCCATTCAGGAGTGATAGTGTCAATAGTGCCTGTGGCTGCAACAGTGTCACCGCAAACAAGGCGTGCAGTTATTTTGCCGTTGTAGCCGTCAAGAGCCTTAGCGTAAACAGTAAAGGTGTAATTCCCGTCTTTTTCTATTGCCATGCCGTCTAAAAAGCCTTTGTTAGCTATTCCGGCAGGAGTACCGGAAGCGTTTGTGATAACAAGATAGTTAGTGTTGTTTTCATTAAGACAGCCTGCGAGATCATCTTTTTTTACTTCGAGTGATACATCGCCTACCTTGCTATAGCCGTGAAGCTCCTTGTCGAGAGCTAAAGAGCCATATTCAAAGGAACGGTTAATGACTTTTTCAGCGTAAAGTCCACCGTCAGCAGCAAAGTTAATATCTTCAAAGAAAATTCCGTAAAGCAAATCGCTGATGTCGTGAATCTCATTTGAAGCATCAATTTTAAGTGTATAATCGGCTACACTTTCGCTGTTGTCGTAAGGTGTCACTGTATTCTTATCGGGTCTTGAAGTAATAGAGTCATTGTTTCCGCCACCGATAATTGACAGAGCAGTGAGGATAGAAACAATGAAAGCAGTAATTTTCTTAAGAAAAGCTGTTAATTTAAGCTGCATGATTTTGCCTCCTTTATTTTGTTAAAGCGTTAATTGTTATCTCGGCTATCTGCGGAGCAAAAGCTTCTTTTCCGTGGAAAATATAATTTCCGCTGTTAGTGAGAGTAACTTCGTTTTCGCCTTGTTTAAGATAAAGATTAAATGTCACTGTTTTATAGTTGAATTTGCTGTTTGTGTTTCGGCAGAAAACATCTTGACTTTCGCCGTTTGCCGTAACACTCACATATCTTTCAATAAGGTCAACATTATATGAGTGAACTCCACCCTCAGAGTTGTTGGCATAAAGCATCGTTATACGATAAGTGCCGTCTTCGGGTACTGTAGCAGTGAATTTTCCCTCGCCGCCGAGATTGGATATGTTGTCGATATATGTTACACCGTATTTATCTGTAAGGCAATTTGCTTTGCCGGTGAGAGCAATTTGGTCGGCTGATATTGTTTGAGTGAAAGCCTTGTTTTCGGTTTTTGAAAGGCTACAGGTCATATTTTCTTTGTCAAAGCTGATTTCGTTAAGACCACGTCTGAGATAGATAAGGCCTGTGCTTTCAATATTGCTTTCGATTCCGTCAACGCTTATTTTGCTTTGTACTCCTGCCGTATCAAGAACATAGTAGCCGTCATAAGGTGCCACAGCGAGGAAAGCGCTACCGTTGTCGCTGTCGTTGAGAACATAAATTTCGTTCTTATCTTCGTGCAGTGACACTAACATACTGTCGAGGACAAAGGTACCGTCAACATAATATAACTCAATAGTGTGTCTGCCTTTTTTAAGCTCAGTCAATATGGTTTTTCTGTTTGTATATTCGCTTTTAATAGTGTTTTCGAGCTTAATTTCAGTTTCTTTGCCGTCAATGATAACTTTGGCTGTAGCATAATCTCTGCCGTCAGGATTGCCGTAGGCATCGTTATTCTTGCCGAAAATAATACTTAAATCATATAAGCCGTCTTTGTTTGCGGTGAAATTAAGTTTAACACCATCGCCATTTTTTTCAATGCCACCGACTAAGCCTTTTAAATCGCCGGTTGTGGCATAGGCGCTGTCATAGGTGTAGGCACCACCTTGTATTTTGCCTTTTTCAAACTCATATCTTTTGGGAATATTAGTGTTTCTGACTGTTTGCAGGGAGTCGTCTTTTTTTGTGACAGTTATAAAATAAATCGCATCCTTATCTGTGGCAGGCAAGCCGATATTCATATAGTCGGAGCTTAGTTTTTTGTTATACTGTCTTAAAAGTATAGGCTCATTGACAACAGCCGAAAGGCTTTCATAATAAACGCACTCAACTTTAACGCTGACTTCATTGCCAAGGCTTGTTTTATCTAAATTTTTTATTTTAACAAGACTTCTTTTGTCGCTGCCTGTGACTATCATATTGATTTCATCGCCCTGCTTTGTCAATGAAACAAGACCGTCAAATCTTTCCTTCGGATTATATTTGTTTTCCGTTTTGCTGCTTGTTTCAAGGCGATTTTGACCCTTCATTTGAGCATATTTGCGATAAAGCCACCAGTTAGAGTTGGGGGAGTTATCATCGGCGCAGGTGTCATTAAGATTGTTTGAAAGTCTCCAATAAGCCACATTGCCGTATACTCCGGTTTCTTCCATAGCGATTATATAGTGAAGCATATCAGACGGATTGCCACATTCTTCCATTTCGCCATACTCAGTGACAATAATTTCTCTTTTTGTGATGCTGTTTTCTTTTTCTATTCTGCGATAGTCATTTACATGGCTGTGCCAGTCGGGAATTGACCAATAGGCAAGCTCATGCCAAATAATAATTTCCGGCACACAGTTATTTTCGTTGCAGTAGCCCATAAAGCCTTCAAATTTAGTTGTTTCATAATCGCAAAAGCCGGGGCCGCCTATTTTGGCTTGAGGTGCAATTGATTTTACAAGGTCATAGGTGATTTTCCAAGCCTTATAAAAATTATTTCTGCCCACTTCGTCGTACTGACAAATGCCGTCAACATAGTTGCCGAACCAAATAGCGTTGTCACATTCGTTAAAAATACAGTATACTATATTATCCTTATAGCTTTGCTTTTCGATATATTTAACTTTTTCTTCAACAATAGGCAAGTATCTGTTATAAAGAAATTCTTCCCAGTTATATGTACCGTTTTCACGCATCGCCATAATTTCATCGTTACAGTAGTACCAAGTGTCAAAGGCATCCTGCAAATAAATAACAACATAATCGCAGCTATCTGTTTGAGCTGCAATATTTTCCGCATCACCAGTTGGGTGCTGAAGTCCTTGGGGTACCTTTTGGGAAACCGATGAGATTTTCAGTGAGTCCGTCATAGCTTTGCTCGGCACACCGTTTTCAGCTATGCCGTAAAGAAAGCCCGTAGCCTTTGTTGTTGACTCGCCAACTACCTTGCCGGCATCAACCTGCATAGAGGGCATACCTAAAACGGGTACAGATTCAAACAAAAGCATGAGTGAAATAATAAACGCAACTAATTTAGTCATATAATCGCTCCTTTAAAGTGTTACGATTACAGTATAGCATATTAGAACAACATTTGGCAAGATGTATATAGCGATTTATTATATTCAAAAAAATGTTGTTACAATCGACAAAAATATGCTTAGCCTATTGAAATATTACCGAAAAAATTGTATTATAATTTGCGAATTTCCAGTATATTATTTTTTGACGGAGGCAAGCAAAATTGACCGATAAAGAACTCAGAAAGCTTAACAGAGCGGAGCTTCTTGAAATGCTTCTTGCTCAAAGTAAGGAAAATGAAAGTCTTAAAACTCAGGTTGAGGAGCTGACACAAAAGGTTGAGGACAGAACCTTAGCAATGCGTGATATTGGCTCAATTGCCGAGGCTGCCATTGCTGTTAACGGTGTTTTCACTGCGGCGCAAAATGCCGCTGACCAGTACCTTGCCACAGTAATGGAAATGAACAAGGGTACGGAAAAGAAGTGCCGTGATATGATAGACAACACGAAAGCATATTGCGAAAAGCTTCGTAGTGACACATTTTATAAGTGTAGCTCAATGGAAACCGACGCTAAAAACCGTTGTGCCGAGATTCTCTATGATGCCCAGGAAAAGGCTAAAATAACAATGTCATCTCTTACAGGTGCTTTGAGAGATTATTATCTCAGACACGAGGACAAGCTTCGTGAGTTGCCCATTGATTTGCAGCGAATTATCCGTTCGCCTTATTAATAATGTATATAAACGGTTTAGCTATGTGTTTGTGCTTTATTCATTCAAGGTTAACACTTTGGACGAAAAAAGCAAAAGCATATGGATTTTAACCGAATATATAAAAAATAATCAATTTGATTAAAGAAAGGAAAATCACAATGAAAAACATGAAAAAATTTGCAAGTGTACTTGTAGCAATTGTTCTTGTTCTTGTTCTTGTTATGAGCGTTCCCGCATTTGCAGCAAAAACTTGGACCGGCACAATTACTCTTAAGAGTGCAGCTAATGTATCTGTTGACGGCAAGACTTTCAAGGCTTATAAGATTCTTGATGCTGAAGCTGTAAGCGATGATGACCTTGAAAAGGGTGTTAGCTACAAAATTCCTGAAAACATGCAGGACTTCTACAATACAGAGTTCGGTGGCGATGACAATGTTGCAACTATAGAGGAAGTTGTTGACGCTCTCGAAGAAATCAAAGACGATTCTACTGCTCTTCATAATTTTGCGGTTAAGGCTCTTGCAGCAGCAAAGGCAGCTAATATTCAGCCTGCTACAGCAACTGGTGCAAATGATAAAGCAGAATTCACAGAGATTCCCTTTGGCTACTATGTAATTGAAGATGAAGGCGAAGCTCCTATATCAGCTCTTATGCTCAAATCAACATCAGAAGAGCTTACAATTAAAGCTGACAAGCCCACAATTGAAAAGAAAATTGACGGCGATAAAGATGGCGACAAAACAACAAATGGTCTTGTTGACTATAACACCGCAGCTGTTGGCGAAAAGGTTCCTTACGTTCTTACTTCATATGTTCCCGATATGACAGGTTACACAAGTTATACATATACTGTAACCGATATATTCTCAAAGGGTCTTTACTTTAACGACGATGTTAAGGTTACAATCGGTGGAGAAGAATATACTAACTTTACAGTAAAACAAGGCGGTCAAACTGTTACAATCGAATTTAACAATTTCATTGAGCTTGCTGATAAAAAAGGCGAAAAAATAGAAATCACCTACTCAGCAACAGTTAACGAAAATGCAATCGTTGGCGTTGAAGGTAACCCCAATACCGTAAAACTTGAATATTCAAATAATCCTCAAGATTCAGAATCAAAGGGCGAAACTCCTGATGATACTGTTTATACATATGTTGTTGACTTAATCATCAACAAGGTAGACGAAAATGAAGCTCCTCTTGCAGGTGCAGAATTCGAAATTAGAGATTCTGAGGGCAATGTAATTGCCACAGGTACATCAGACGACCAAGGTAAAGTTACCTTCACATGGGTAAATGGCAAAGGTCTTAAAGACGGTGAAACCTATACCATCGTCGAGACTAAGGCTCCCGCAGGTTATACCAAAGCTGCTGATATAGTGTTTACAGTTAATTGTGAAGATCCTACAGCTCCCAAGACAGAATGCGTATGGTCAAGCACAGATAATAAGGTATCTTTCACAAAAACAGAAACAGCTGAAGTTGACGATTACTTCACAGTAACCGTTGTCAATAAGACAGGCTCACTCCTTCCCGAAACCGGTGGTATGGGTACAACAATGTTCTATGTTCTCGGCGGTCTTCTTGTTGTCGGTGCAGCAATCCTTCTTGTTACAAAGAAGAGAATGGCTTACGAAGCATAATTATTTGAT
Source organism: uncultured Faecalibacterium sp. (assembly GCA_964458915.1). Lineage (GTDB taxonomy): Bacteria > Bacillota > Clostridia > Oscillospirales > Acutalibacteraceae > UBA6857. The sequence goes on along the minus strand of CAYWKY010000048.1, from coordinate 3,716 downwards.
TGAAAAATCAGAGAGGAACTTAATCTAATGAAAAATTTAAAATCAGTGTTAAGTATTGCTCTCGTCCTTATTTTAACATTAATTTTTAATATTTCAGCCTTTGCCTCAGGAAACATTTTTCCTGAGACAGGCGGTATGGGTACAACTGTCTTCTATGTTGTCGGCGGTTTGCTTGTTGTCGGTGCGGTTATATTTTTAATCGCCAAGCGCAAGCAGTCCGGCAGCGATGAAGACGAAGATGAAGAATAATTATTTAAGCTGTATCCTGAGGATTTCCTCGGGATACAGTGCTTTAGAGGCTGTATTTTATGTGCGTGCAACCTTTTACACTCAGATAAAAAATAATCTCTTTTAAAATAGGAGGTTGACTTTATGATTAATTTTAAAAAAATAACCTGTTTTATTTTAAGTCTCGTGCTTATACTTATTTGCTTTAGCTCATTGGCTTTTGGTGAGGATATGACTGTTAAGGTCAGCTTTATTAGTGACGATGGGCCAATTTCCTTTTGCAATATGCAGCTTTATAAGGTGGCTGATGTCAATGGCAGATTAGTCGGTGATTTTGCTGTTTACCCGGTGAAATTTGATCCAAAGGATGCCGACACTATGGCTATGGCGGCGAAAACCTTAACAAACTATATTCGTCGTGACAGTGTTAAGCCTTTGCTTCTGGGCAAAACAGATGAAAATGGTGGCTTAAGCTTTAGCGTTGCCGAAAAAGGAATTTATCTTTTAGTTGGCGAAAAAACAAACGTTAACGGTACTGTTTACGTTCCCGAAAGTGTAATGTTTTCTATGCCAAGCTTAGATGAAAAGGGTAACGAAGTATATAACCTTGAGCTTTACCCTAAATATGAAAAAGAGCCTACAAATGAAACGGTAACGAGAAAGGTTCTTAAAAGCTGGGAAAATGACAACCCGAAAAAAAGACCTGAGAGCATAACCGTTGAGCTTCTTTGCGACGGCAAGTCATATGCTAAAGCCGTTCTTAACGAAGAAAACTTATGGCGATATGAATGGAAAAATCTTGATAGCAGCAAAACATGGTCTTTAACTGAAACTAATGTTCCGCAAGGCTACAGCGTCAGCATATCCCTTGAGGGTATAACCTATCATGTGGTGAATAGCTTTAACACCACACCGCCGCCACAAGAACCCACAACCGGCGACAAGCAGGAAATTATTCCCGAAACAGGAGTTCTTTGGTGGCCTGTGCCTTATATCACCTGCCTCGGCTTGCTGCTGATAATCATCGGCTATGTGAAGAAATATAAGGAAGCCTAATTAAATCAATAAATAAGAGCATATAATTCTCGTTTTTGAGATTATATGCTCCTGTTTTTATTTGGTTAAAAATAATCGCTTTGCGTTTTCGGCGCAAATGTCAATTAACTCCTGAACGCCTATATTTTTGACTTCGGCTATTTTTTCGGCAGTGTACCTAATGTGTGCGGAATCACAGCGTGTTCCTCTAAAGGGAACGGGTGTCATATAGGGCGCATCAGTTTCAAGCAAAAGCCTGTCAAGCGGCACATACTCGGCAACCTCTAAAGGTCGGCGAGCATTTTTAAATGTTACCGCACCGCCAAGACCTATATACATTCCTAAACCGATGGCCTCTTTGGCAAGCTCTTTTGAGCCTGAAAAGCAGTGTATAACGCCTTTTGGACGGTATCTCCTTAGAGTTTCATATGTGTCCTCGTGAGCCTCTCTGTCGTGGATTATGACAGGCAAATTCAGCTTGTTAGCCAACTCCACCTGATAAGAAAAAATCTCTATCTGTCTGTCTCTTGGCGAAAAATCATAGTGATAGTCCAAACCGATTTCACCGACAGCGACCACCTTTTCGTGAGAATAAAGCTTTTGAATTTCCTCTAAGTCCTCTTTGCTACATTCGTTAGCTTCGTGAGCGTGTACACCAACTGCGGCATAAAGATTTTGGTACTTTTCAGCGAGGCTGAGGCTTGTAAGTGAAGACTTTAAGTCGCAGCCGCAATTAATTATATTTGAGACACTACCTGAGAAAAGAGAGGACAGAAGCTCATCTCTGTCCTCGTCGAATCTTTCGTCATCATAGTGTGCGTGAGTGTCGAAAATATTCTTATACATTTATCTTACCTTTGAGCCGGCAGGTACGCCGTCAACGAAAATAACCTTAACATCGTCTTCGCTGCAATCAGCGGCCAAAATCATGCCCTGGCTTTCAACTCCGCAAAGTACAGCAGGTTTAAGGTTTGAGACAACAATAACGCTCTTACCAATAAGATCCTCCGGCTTGTACCATTTAGCGATGCCTGAAGCTACAGTTCTGTCTTTGCCGGTACCGTCATCAAGAGTGAGTTTGAGAAGCTTTTTGGCTCTCTTAATAGGCTCACAAGCTGTAATTTTAGCAACACGAAGATCAACCTTAGCGAAATCATCAATGCCGATTTTTGCAACACCTTCAATCTCCTCAATGCTCTTTTCCTTAGCCTGAGCAGCCTTCTGCTGTGCTTCAATGTCGGAGAGCATCTTTTCAGCATCAATACGAGCGAAAAGGGGAGTAGCTTCGCCAACCTTGCCTGAGACGGGGAGTGCGCCGAAGGTGGTGAGACTCTCATAGGAGTCAATGTCACAGCCAATTTGTGAAAGAATAGCCTTTGAAGTGTCGGGCATAAAGGCTTTGAGAAGAACAGCGATAAAGCGAATACCCTCAAGGAGGTTATAAAGCACTGTGCCAAGTCTGTCTTTGTTGCTCTCGTCCTTTGCAAGCACCCAGGGAGCTGTTTCGTCAATATATTTGTTGCAGCGTTTTGCTAAATTCATAACCGCTTCAACTGCATCTGCCATATGATAGGTGTCAATTTTGCTCTCAACAGTTTTAAGTGTTTCGAGAGCGAAAGCCTTAAGCTCATCGTCAAGTGCGTCGCCTGCAACAGGAGCTTTGATTTCACCGCCAAAATACTTGTTTGTCATGGCAACAGTTCTGTTAACAAGGTTGCCTAAGGTGTTGGCAAGATCCGAGTTATATCTTTCGATAATAGTCTCATATGAAATTGAACCGTCATTTGCGTGAGGCATTTCTGAAAGAAGATAATATCTTACAGCGTCAACACCAATAAGCTTTGAAAGCTCATCAGCATAAATTACGTTACCTCTTGATTTTGACATCTTATCTGTACCGAAAAGAAGCCAAGGATGACCGTAAACCTGTTTTGGAAGCGGCTCACCTAAAGCCATGAGCATAATAGGCCAATAAATTGTGTGGAAACGAACAATATCTTTGCCTATGATATGCACATCAGCCGGCCAATATTTGTTATAAAGCTCGCCACTGCCGTCAGGATCGTAACCGAGGGCAGTGATATAGTTTGAAAGTGCGTCTATCCAAACATATATAACATGCTTATCGTCAAAGGTTACAGGGATACCCCATTTAAAGGAGGTTCTCGAAACGCAGAGATCCTGAAGTCCGGGCTTAATGAAATTGTTGAGCATTTCTTTTTTACGGCTTTCGGGATAAATGAAATTATCGTTGCTCTCGATGTAATCCTCAAGCTGCTTTTGATATTTTGAAAGGCGAAGGAAATATGCTTCTTCCTTTGCTTTCTTAACTTCTCTGCCACAGTCGGGGCATTTGCCGTCAACTAATTGAGCCTCTGTCCAGAATGACTCACAGGGTGTGCAATAAAGACCCTCATATTCGCTCTTATAAATGTCGCCTTGATCATAAAGCT